>CANBRV010000163.1 GCA_947372005.1 Comamonadaceae bacterium
AAACCAGAAAAAGGACGCGAAGCCGCGATGATGGCTGAAGAAGACATCCGCACTGCGATTGAAGGCGCTCACATGCTTTTTATTACCGCAGGTATGGGTGGCGGCACGGGAACAGGCGCAGCGCCAGTAGTAGCTCGCATCGCCCGCGAAATGGGCATCTTGACCGTGGGCGTGGTCACGAAGCCGTTTGATTTTGAAGGCGGTCGCCGCATGGGTAACGCCGAAGCGGGTTTGGTTGAGCTAGAAGCCAATGTCGATTCATTGATTGTGGTACTCAACGAAAAATTGTTAGAGGTGTTAGGTGATGACATTAGCGAAGACGAAGCGTTTGCTTACGCCAACGACGTGCTCAAAAACGCGGTGGGCGGCATTGCCGAAATCATCAACGTACCAGGTAATGTGAACGCCGACTTTGAAGACGTTCGTACCGTGATGGGCGAGACAGGCAAAGCTATGATGGGTACTGGCATGGCAGAAGGCGAAGACCGTGCACGCCGCGCCGCCGAAGAGGCCATTGCTTGCCCACTGCTAGAAGGTGTCGATCTGTCAGGCGCCAAAGGCGTGTTGGTGCTGATTACAGCAGCCAAAGGCTCGCTCAAACTCTCTGAGTCGCGCCTTGCCATGAACACCATCCGTGCCTATGCTGCGCCTGATGCACATGTGATCTACGGTACAGCTAGCGATGACTCTTTGGTCGGCAACATTCGCGTGACCGTTGTTGCAACAGGCTTGCAACGCAAGGGTGGCAGTCAAGGTAAACCGCAATTACAAGTGCTACGCACCGGTACTGACAACGTACCAATTTTGGAAACCGCCATTGCAGGCGCTGGTGCAAGCGTCATGGGACTCAGCTCAGGTGGCATCCATGCTTTTGCGCCCAGCACGCAAAATGTACCCAGCACCTATGCAGGCTACGCGCCCACAATTGTGCCTACCATCGCGCCAGCTATGCCTAACGCGTACGGAGAGTCCGATATTCCTGCCATTTACCGCAATCGCACACAAGCGGCCGATAAAGTGAGTGCGCTGTCGTCTGGCGGCATGGATGATTTAGAGATTCCAGCGTTCTTGCGCAAGCAAGCCGACTAATGGCTAGGTAACAAATCTGCCATCCTATATTTATAGGATGGCAGGCTCGCTAAAAATATCAATAATGATGGTATTTAAAAATACCTTTCATGAAAAAATACCTATCTCTCGTTTTAGCACTATGTCTAGGTACTGCGGCAAACGCACAAACGACCTCGCCAACTGACATTTCAAAGCTACTCAAAAGCAAAGATCAAACAGCGCTAAAAGCCAAGCTCAAAGAAGAGCCTCCTGACAATTCTTTTGTATCTGTTCTCATTCATTACCGCACCATTGGCCTACTGGCGAGCGCACTAGGCGATACAGAAGCCAACCTTGATATTTCAAGACGCTGGATGAAAGCTAGTCCGGATGACAATGGCGCTTTATGGAATTTAACAAGTAGCTTACAAGGAGCAGGCTTGTACGAAGAGGCTATCCAAAAAGGTGAATTACTACTTCAAAGAGTCACTTATCGGCATGAAAAAGTGCGCGTCATAAGCGATCTTGCTTCCAACTTAATTTCAGTAGGCCGTTATGCTGATGCTGCAAAGCTGCTGAAAGAGTACAAAGTGGTGGAAGACATTGGGCAATACCAAGGAATGCTAAGCGGCGGTGGCTTCCATCGTTATTGGCCTATCAATGGTAGCGCCAAGTACTACAAAGCGCAGTGTGAACTAGCTAGTACAACCTATCAATTTAAAGAAGCCGAAGCATTCTGTACGAAAGAGCTGGAGTACCGTGCCAATGCCAAAGCTGCTGCGCCGCTATTGCCAGATCCAAATCTCAGACTAGGCACTATTCCAGGCTCGATTTACGACGAAGTGCTGGCCAAAATAAGGCTTGCACTGGTTCTTGCTCAAGCAGGCAAGTATTACAGCGCCGAGCAACTGATGCGTCAACTCAAAACGCAATTGGGTGACAAGAGCTTTATGACGCAAGTGACCAGTACCCTGCGTGAGGGCGATCAAGGCTTGATGCAGATTGGGAATATCCATCTCGTCCCTGTTTACAACGCGCATGCCAATATTCGGTTTATGCAGCACCGCTACTCTGAGGCAGAAACTTTTGCCAAAGAGGCAGTACGCGAAGCTTTAGCAGGCGAATACGGTAATTACGGCGAAAAAACACGGATGGCGATAGAGACCAAACTTCTCATTAGCTTGGCTTTAGGAAATTGGCAAGGTATTGAAAGCGATCTAGGCATCATTGATCAACTCACGAAAAATGCTGGCACCAGCCAAATAGCTAGTACGAAACTTCCATTGGTTCGCGCCTTACTCGCTCAAGAAAAAAAAGACTGGGCACGTGCTGAAAATTTATTAGCCGCGTACTACAAAGAGCTATCGACTATGCTGGGAGAGCAGCATTTCAAAACAGCACTCGTTGCAGGGCTGCGAGCCAGAGCGGGACTGCAATCGGGTATCAATACAGCGCTCTATCAATCTATGCTGCGCACCAGCGTGCAAGTACTATTTAGCCCCGACACGGCAGGACAAAATATAGCGGATCAAGGAGAAAATCGAACCTTGCTGCGGCAGGTCATGCAGACTTTTTTGCATGACGCGCGCACCGACTCAGCTAGCGATGCGGCGCTGGCTTTTCAAACGGCTGATTTTTTGCGTGCCAACGTTACCCAACGCTCGGTACAAGCGGCCGCCATTCGTCGCTCGCTTACCGATAGCGGCCTCGCAAGCTTAGTACGTGACTTGCAAGACTTAGAGAGCCAACTGCAAACCTATACCGAGCGATTGGGGCTGTTTTTAAGCAAAGGTTTTCCACCTGATGCGCCAGAATTGGTCACACTACGATCGCATATAGAACGTGCTGAAATAGCGCGGCTAGAAGTGAGAAAAAAGATCGACGCCAAGTACGCTGATTACGCAAAATTAACAGAACCTAAGCCAGCCAGCGTTCAAAGTATTGCCAAGCAACTTAAAGCTGGCGAGCTGTTTGTTGCGATATCGCCTTCTGAGAGCAGTACTCTTTTATGGGCGATTGGAAGCAATGACTCGGTCGTTATGCACAAAGCGGCGCTCAACCAAACTCAAGTTCAAGAGATGGTCACCAAACTACGTGCTACGCTAGATGTAGCGGGCATGGGAGATAAAGCACCCGCGTTTGATCAGCCTACAGCGCAAAAACTTTATCAACAATTGCTAGCTCCTTTGCTTGCAGCTATCCCAGCCACAGAGAAACCTTCGCACTTAGTCATTGCAGTATCAGGCGCCATGACACAACTACCGATGGGGGTATTGATGGCAAGCGCAGCGCCTGCTC
Source organism: Comamonadaceae bacterium (assembly GCA_947372005.1). Classification (GTDB taxonomy): domain Bacteria; phylum Pseudomonadota; class Gammaproteobacteria; order Burkholderiales; family Burkholderiaceae_C; genus JASGCK01. The sequence goes on from CANBRV010000163.1 coordinate 3,349, forward strand.
AGCCCCGATGGCTCATCCAAGACTACGCGATTACCCACGTCACCAGCGCTTCTAGTTGGTTAGCCGTTAAAGAAGGTGGCGCTCACACGCATGTGGCAAAAGAAGCTTTACTAGCGTGGGGAGATCCTAATTTCTCTCACGCTGCCACCGCGGCAGCATCAACAACACGACGCATTCGCGCGACCCTGCCAACGCAGGCATCAAGCGAAAGCAATAAAGTACGTGCGCTGCAATACGATCAAATTCCAGCATTGCCCGAAACACGCGACGAGTTATTAGCAATTGCCAGCAGTCTGAAAGCTTCCGAACAAGATTTAATCTTGGGTGCTGCTGCTACCAAAAATAGTGTGCTCACGCATAACAGTAACGGATCTCTCGCTCGCAAACGCGTTATTGCTTTTGCTACGCATGGTCTATTGGCGGGCGATATTCCTGACCTCACACAGCCGGCCCTAGCCTTAGCTTTGCAGTCCAACAACACAACCGACTTAATTTCTAATCTGCTCACACTAGACGACATATTGGGACTCAAATTGCAGGCGGATTGGGTTGTCTTATCCGCATGCAATACAGCTGGGGCTGATGGTGCCAACCATGATGGCATTAGTGGATTAGTTCGTGGATTTTTCTATGCTGGTGCGCGTTCGGTCCTAGCCACGCACTGGGCAGTAGAGTCGCAATCGGCGATGGCATTGACAACAGAAACATTTAAAAACTATCAAAACAAGCCCACCGAGGCAAAAGCGGAAAGTTTGCGCCAAGCCATGCTGACCGTGATGAGCAACCCCGCCACAGCGCACCCCACTTACTGGGCGCCTTACGCACTAGTGGGAGACGGCAGCCGCTAGATAAAATAGCAGGATGCTCGCACAACGAACCCTTCAGTCAATCACCCAAGCCACTGGCGTTGGACTGCACAGCGGCGAGCGCGTCGAGATCACACTCTCGCCCGCGCCTGTAAACACTGGCATTGTGTTTCGGCGTGTGGACATTGCAGGTGCCGAAGATATTCCTGTTCACGCCAACATGGTGAGCGACACACGCATGGCGTCCACCATCTCCAGCTCGAACGCCAAGGTACAAACCATCGAGCACTTGATGTCCGCCTGCGCGGGTCTCGGTATCGACAACCTCTTTGTGGACATCACCGCAGAAGAAGTGCCGATCTTGGATGGCTCAGCCGCCAGCTTTGTGTTCTTGTTGCAAAGCGCAGGCATTGCCGAGCAAGCCGCACCGCGCCGCTTTGTACGCGTGACCGAGCCTATAGAAGTGCGTTTGGGTGAAGGCAAAAATTTAAAGTGGGCAAGGCTTGATCCTCTGCATGGCTACACGCTCAAGTTTGAAATTGATTTCGATCATCCTGCTGTCGATGGCACCGGCCAAGCCGTCATGTTCGACTATGGGACGGGACGCTACGCCAGAGACATTGCCCGCGCGCGCACCTTTGGCTTTACCAAAGACGTGGAGATGCTCAGGAACAATGGTCTTGCGCTAGGCGGCGGCTTAGATAATGCCATCGTGATGGACGACGACAAGATTTTGAACATGGAAGGACTGCGCTACGACGACGAGTTCGTCAAACACAAAATCTTAGATGCTATGGGCGACTTATATGTGCTGGGAAGTCCGCTCTTGGCAAGCTACAGCGCTTTTCGCTCGGGGCACGCCATGAATAATCAGCTGCTAAGGGCGCTCTTGGATGCGCCAGGCTCGTGGGAATATGTCACATTTGAAAATGCTGCAGATGCACCCGCAGGCTTTGCGGATTTACCAAGGGCTTGGTAAGCCCGTCTGAATAAGGCTTAGCCCTTAATCACCGTCTCAAGCTCGCCGCTCTCATACATCTCCATCATGATGTCCGAGCCACCAATGAACTCACCCTTAACGTAGAGCTGCGGAATCGTCGGCCAGTTGCTGTACTCCTTGATGCCTTGGCGCACTTCTTGGTCTTCCAGCACGTTCACAGTTTGAATCGTCTTGGTGTCCACGCCGCAAGCCTTCAAAATTTGAATCGCGCGCCCAGAAAAGCCGCACTGCGGAAAGCTAGCCGTACCCTTCATAAAGAGCGTAATGTCGTTGCCTTTAACGAGGCCGTCAATTCGTTGCTGGGTTGC
>CANBRV010000164.1 GCA_947372005.1 Comamonadaceae bacterium
TGTGCCAGAAATATTTCTTGCATTCAATCAAAAATGCTGTATATTGATACAGCTTAATTCGTATTTGTCTTATCTGGCTGCACCAAAACAAGGAGTTCTATTTATGTCTGGATTTTCAGTTGTCCAAAGTAGGGCGCTCCTAGCGCTAGAGTCGCCTTCCGTCACCGTTGAGGTGCATCTTGCCAACGGCCTACCTAGCTTTACTTTAGTTGGTTTAGCTGAAACCGAGGTTAAAGAAGCGCGCGAGCGCGTACGCTGTGCGATTCAAAACTCGGGGCTTGATTTTCCAAACAACAAGCGGATCACCGTCAATCTTGCTCCTGCTGATCTACCTAAAGACTCTGGCCGTTTTGATTTAGCTATTGCGCTTGGCATTCTTGCTGCCAGTGGGCAAATTGATGGCGAGAAGCTGGCGGATTATGTGTTTGCTGGCGAGCTTTCTCTAGCGGGTGACTTACGCCCAGTTCGTGGCGCACTAGCCATGAGCCTTGCGCTGCGTAAACTAAGCGCCCACACCGACAAACAGGCTCAATTGGTGCTTCCCATGTCCAGTGCACGAGAGGCCGCCTTGGTAGATAGCTCGCTCATCTACGGGGCAAAGCATTTACTAGATGTTGTCCGCACTTTTTCTTTTTCTGATACTGAGCCACAGCCAACCGAGGGCTGGCAGCGTGTGCATCCGATTGCTCGCTCGACCACACCACTGTATCCAGACCTTGCCGATGTCCGTGGGCAAATCGGTGCCAAACGGGCCCTAGAGATCGCTGCGGCAGGCGGGCATAGTGTGCTCATGGTTGGCACGCCAGGCTCCGGCAAATCCATGTTGGCGCAGCGCTTTGCTGGTTTGTTGCCGCCAATGGATAGCGAAGAAGCTTTGGAATGCGCGGCTATGCTGGGGCTTGGTGGGTTCTCGGGTAGCGCAGACAGCCAACAAGTGCTCCAGCAGTGGGGGCAGCGCCCGACCCGTAACCCACATCACACGGCGACTGCGCCAGCGTTAGTAGGCGGCGGTGCGCCGCCGCGCCCTGGTGAAATTTCCCTTGCACACAATGGGGTACTCTTTCTGGATGAACTCCCCGAGTTCCCACGCTCGGCGCTTGAGGCGCTCCGAGAGCCTCTAGAGTCGGGCAAAGTCTCCATCGTTCGGGCGATGCAGCGCTCGGAGTTTCCTGCCAAATTTCAACTCGTTGCAGCAATGAATCCTTGCCCTTGTGGTTACTTGGGCTCTAGTATCAAAGCATGCCGCTGCACGCCCGATCAGGTCACGCGTTATCAAGGCAAGCTCAGTGGTCCGCTGCTTGATCGCATTGACCTGCATATTGAAGTCGGCGCCATGCCAAGCACAGAGCTCGTTAACGCCCCAGCAGGAGAAGCGTCGGCGCAAGTGCGAGAGCGCGTTAATAAGGCGCGCAATATGGCAATAAACCGCCAAACAAAAAGCAACCATGCACTGACAAGCGCCGAAATAGACGAGCAATGCCAGCTAGACAACAGCGCGATTAAATTTTTAAGCACCACAGCCACGCGCCTTGGCTGGTCTGGACGTAGCACGCACCGCGCCATGAAGGTTGCACGCACAATTGCTGATTTGAGCGGCAGTTATGTTGTAACAGTCACACATTTAGCCGAAGCTATTCAATATCGCCGTGCACTAAAAGCAAATACATAAGCGCTGGCAAAATAGCGTTATGGCAACCAAAATATCCGACGCACCCACGCAAACTGAAAAGCTGCGTGAAATTAAGCTGCATCATGTACTGAGCTTTCAATTGGCGCAGGCATCAATTGTCAGCGATACGCTATTTAAGAAGCATGTCGGGCTTACGCTAGATCTGCGCCAAGCCGAATACACACTGCTGGCGCTTGTTACAGAAAGCCCTGGCAGCACATCAGCCAAACTTGCAAAAGCCTTGTCTGTGACGGCACCTAACATGACAGCGTGGGTCGATAGACTAGAGGCGCGTGGTCTGCTTCGGCGCGAGCGTAGCGAATCTGACCGCCGCGCCCAAATGCTGCATGCCACGCAAAAGGGCAAGCAACTGGTCAACACGGCAATGACCAAGCTATTAAAAGCTGAGAAAGACGCGCTCAAAAGTTTGTCTAACATCGAACAAGCAACGCTAATTGAGCTTTTGCACAAAGTCGCCACCTTACGCAGCGAAATCTAAAATCACAGCATGACATTCCTCGCACAACTCCAAGCCGCGCACACGCAAAACAACTCCTTGCTCTGCGTGGGTCTTGACCCCGATCCGACTAAATTCCCCGCACACCTCAAAGGCCGTGCCGACAAAATTTTTGACTTTTGCGCAGCAATTGTGGATGCTACTGCCGACACCGTTATTGCCTTCAAACCGCAAATCGCCTACTTTGCAGCGTACCGCGCAGAGTCGCAACTAGAGCGCCTGATTGAGCACATGAAACGCGTCGCCCCGAACGTTCCCGTTATTTTGGATGCCAAGCGCGGCGATATCGGCTCCACAGCGGAGCAGTATGCGATTGAAGCGTTCGAGCGCTTTGGCGCAGATGCCGTAACGCTTTCACCCTTCATGGGATTTGACTCCGTGTCGCCTTATCTCAAACACCATGGCAAGGGCGCGTTCTTGCTGTGCCGTACATCAAACCCCGGCGGAGACGATTTACAAAATCAACGTCTTGCCAGTGTCGACGGGCAGCCGCTGCTATACGAACACGTGGCACGTCTTGCACAAGGGCCTTGGAACACCAATGGACAGCTCGGCCTCGTTGTTGGCGCAACCTATCCACAAGAAATTGCACGCGTGCGCGAGATTGCGCCGACCTTGCCGCTTTTGATTCCTGGCGTGGGAGCCCAAGGTGGTGATGCAGTCGCCACCATTAGGGCAGGCCTGACCAGCAAAGGGCTAGTCGTGGTCAACTCGTCGCGCGCGATTATTTATGCATCAAGTGACGTGGACTTTGCACAAGCTGCACGCAACGCCGCTTTAGAAACACGCGCTACTTTGAACGCGGCAAAAAACTAACGCCTAGCGCTGCAATCACAAACGTAATCCCCGCCCATTGCCAGCGGCTGACTTGTTCAGCCAACAACAACATCCCCGCCGCAAGACCCACCACGGGCACACCCAAACTAAACGGCGCCACACGATTAGCGCTGTGACGTTTTAAGAGCTGCGTCCACAGGGTATAGGCCAAACTGCTGCCCAGCAAACCCAGAAAGGCCGCTGCGCCAATAGACACAAGACTTGCCGAGAACCAGTTGCCGCGGCTGCTAGGCGCATCAAACACGTAGGACAAAGCCACAAACGGCACGATAGGGATGATGGATGTCCACACCACAAAGTTCAGCGCCGAGTAATCAGGATTCGCACCCTGTGCTTTTCGCGCCACGATGTTCGAGGCGGCCCACAAACTAGCCCCGCACAGGCACAGCAAAAACCCAAGCACTGTCACGCTGGCTAATGCCGTAGGCGCTAAATCCGTAAAGTGCATCCCGAAGCAAACAATAGCAAGCGCCGCCAGCACCAGGCCGACTTGTTGCTGGCGCGAAAGCTGCTCACGCATCACCGCCCAGCCAATAATGGCGGTAAAAAACACCTGCGTTTGCATCAGCACCGAAGCCAGCGCCGCCGTCATCCCCACATGCAGCGCCGTAAAGACAAAGCCAAATTGCCCAACGCCCTGAAATAAGCCATACAGCACGACAAACTTAAATGGCAGCGCAGGTTTCGCCACAAAGAGGATGAGCGGAAAGGCCGCAAAAAAGTACCGCGCCGCACCCAATTGAAATGGCGTAAAGCTTTGCAGACCGTACTTCATCACCACAAAATTAATGCCCCAAATCACAATAACGATTAAAGCAGCGAGGTAATCGCGGGTGCTAAAGGATTTCACTGCAAGATCCGCTTTAAGTACTTGCCTGTAAAGCTAGTATCTAACGCAGCAATCGCTTCTGGCGTACCCACGCCTAGCACGGTGCCGCCGCCTGCGCCGCCTTCTAAGCCCATGTCGATGACCCAATCGGCGGTTTTAATCACGTCCAAGTTATGCTCGATGATGACCAGCGTATTACCTTGGTCGCGCAATTGGTGCAGCACCTTCAGCAGCAAATCAATATCTGCAAAATGCAAGCCCGTCGTCGGTTCGTCCAAGATGTAGAGCGTGCGCCCGGTGTCGCGCTTCGAGAGTTCCAGCGACAGCTTGACCCGCTGCGCCTCGCCGCCCGAGAGTGTGGTCGCGCTTTGACCCAGTTTGATGTAGCTCAAGCCCACATCCAGCAAGGTCTGCAGCTTGCGAGCGAGTGTGGGCTGCGCTTTGAAGAAGTCGAACGCAGCTTCCACCGTCAAGTCCAAAATCTCAGCGATGTTTTTGCCTTTGAATTGCACTTCCAAAGTTTCACGGTTGTAACGCTTGCCGTGACACACATCGCAAGGCACATACACATCGGGCAAAAAATGCATTTCCACGCGCTTCACACCGTCGCCTTGGCAGGCTTCGCAGCGCCCACCGCCACTGCCAGCTGCCACGTTAAAGCTAAAACGTCCACTGGTATAGCCGCGCTCTTTTGCCATGGGCATTTCCACCATCAACTCGCGAATCGGCGTGAAAAGTCCTGTGTAGGTCGCGGGGTTACTGCGCGGTGTGCGACCAATCGGGGACTGATCGACATTAATCACTTTGTCGAATTCGTCTAGTCCATCAATCCCGTCGCAAGGCGCGTGCTCGTCGTGTGCGCGGTGGATGCTGTGCGCGGCGGCCTTGTACAGCGTGTCATTCACCAAGGTCGATTTACCCGAACCCGACACACCTGTGACGCAAGTCAAGAGCCCAATCGGCACATCCACAGTCACACCTTTCAGGTTATTGCCCGTGGCGTTGTTAATGGTGAGCACCTTCTTTTTATCGAACTTGTGGCGCTTAGGGATTTTGATTTGCCGCGCACCGCTCATGTACTGCCCCGTGAGCGACGCTTTGACCGCCAGAATATCGGCACACGTGCCCTCGGCGACTACGCGCCCACCGTGCACACCCGCGCCCACACCCATGTCGATCACATGATCGGCAGCGCGAATCATGTCCTCGTCGTGCTCGACCACCAGCACCGAATTGCCAATGTCACGCAAATGGCGAAGTGTGCCAATGAGTCTGTCGTTGTCACGCTGGTGCAGGCCAATGCTAGGTTCGTCCAGCACATACATGACCCCTGTGAGGCCACTGCCTATCTGGCTTGCCAGCCTTATCCGCTGGGACTCCCCGCCCGATAAGGTCTCCGCGCTACGTGACAAACTCAAATAGTTGAGCCCCACGTCATTCAAAAATTTAAGCCGCGCCGCAATCTCTTGCACCACCTTGGCGGCAATCTCAGCGCGTGAGCCCGAGAGCTTGAGATT
>CANBRV010000165.1 GCA_947372005.1 Comamonadaceae bacterium
AGCGGACACAAGAGGCATATCAGCGGGCAATACCAACCAACCATCAGCCTGTGCATGGGTCGCTACAGCAGCAGCAATCGCGTCGCCCATCCCCAAATGTTTAGATCGCTCGACATGGCATGCGTAACCACTTGCTAAAGCATGATCTAAAGTCGCCTGCAGAACAGTTTTGGTTTGGTTGTTAAGACGAATCAAAGCATCTAACTTATGCGTCGTCCCGCCAGAGGCAAGAAATCGCTCTCCACGCCCCGAAGCCAAAATGAGAACGACGGGATTAAATCCCGCCGCACTACTTAACTTTGGGAGCTTCGGTGCGCCCATGCCGTCGTATGACGCTCGACGTAGCTAAAAAATTCATACATCGCCATCGCCATCGCACCAATGACCGCTAAGCCTGCAAATGCAAGCGCCAAGCGTTGCTGCGAGCCGGCAGATTGCATTAAATAGCCAATACCTGAGTCGCCAGCTGTCATCTCTGCCAGCACTGTGCCCACAAAAGCCAAAGTAATTGCTATTTTGAGGGAGCCATAAAAATATGGCAGCGAGCGAGGCAGTCCAACTTTTACAAGCACATCCCACCGCTTAGCGCCCAGCACACGCAGCACATCCTCCAGCTCAGGCTCAAGAGTAGCAAGGCCTGTTGCAATATTGACCGTAATGGGGAAAAAGGAGATCAAAAATGCCGTCAAAATGCCAGGCCCAATGCCAATGCCAAACCAAACAACCAAAATCGGCACGATGGCAGCCTTCGGCACAGCATTAAATGCCACCAAAAGCGGGAACACAGCGCTATAGGCAATGCGAGCAGAGCCAACCAAGAACCCGAGCAAAACACCCACCACGATACTGAGTCCAAATCCCACCATCGTCACCCAAAACGTTTGCCAAGCAGCAACCGCAATCGGATTGGTAAATTCGACTAGCGCATTGGCAATCATGAAAGGGCTTGGAAAAATGTACTCGGCGATATTGAAGCCGCTACAAATGGCTTGCCATAGCGCTAGCAATATAACGAGCAAAATGAGCGGCGAATAAGCCTCTAGTTTTTTTGTTTTCATGAGGGCTTACCTCCTCGGATGGCGCCAATATGACCCCGCAGTTCATGCACAATGTCAGTGAACTCAGGTGTATAAGTAATTTCCAAATCACGCGGCCGAGGCAAATCAATCTGGCGCTCCACAACAAATCGGCCTGGATTTTTAGACATCACAAACACCTTGTCCGCCAAGAACACCGATTCGCGCAAGTCATGCGTTACCAAAATCACATTAAATTTTTGCAGCTGATGTAGGTCACGCAAAACACACCACAACTCCTCCCGAGTGAAGGCATCGAGTGCGCCAAACGGCTCATCTAACAACAACATCTTGGGTTCATGGATCAACGCTCGGCAAATGCTAGCGCGTTGCTGCATGCCGCCCGACAATTGCCATGGGAACTTATCAGCATAGCCGTCTAGCCCCACCGTTTTAAGCAACTCGCGGGCACGAGCTTCATACTCTTTTTTCTTGGCTTTAAAGTTGCTGCGGTAAGGCTCCACAATTTCAAGCGGTAAAAGCACATTCTCTAGCGTAGTTCGCCACGGCAACAGAGAAGGCGCTTGGAAGGCCATACCTGAAATTTTGAGTGGCCCAGTCACAGGCGTACCGTCCACATGGATGGTGCCACGAGTCGGCATGCGCAGACCCGTGGTGAGCTTCATAAACGTCGATTTGCCACAACCAGACGGTCCCACAATAGCAATAAACTCGCCCTCGGTAACCGATAGATTGATATCTTCAACCGCGAACTGATTTTGCGCTAACAGCTCGTCGTTGTAGGCAAGCCAAACGTTTTTAAAGTCAACAAACGCCATATATCAATTACTTCTTAGCTGTTTTTACAACTGGTAGCACCGCATTTAAAGCGGCATCTGAGGGCAGAAAGCTACCGTTCCAAATCGCATTGCGGTCTACACGCGTTTTGGTATTAAAGGCGTCCGACACTTGGCTTGCCATGAGAGTCAGGCGCGCATCGTTAACTTTTCCAAAGCCTTCTTTGTAAGCATCTGGACTTGCAATCACGGTATCAATTGCGAGCTTTAAACGGCGCTCTTCCAAAGGAACATTAATAATGCCATCACGCGCCTTGACATAAGCAATGCTCTCTACAGGTTTGGCAACAACCTCTTTCGCCGCTTTGGTAAATGCAGCCAAGAAAGCTTTGATCGCCGCAGGATTTTCTTTAATGAATTTCGGGCTGGCAATAATGGCGTTGCCATACAGCTTCACGCCGTAGTCAGGATATTGCATGATATTGACGTCTTCAGCCTTCACGCCACGCGCTTCCAAATTGAGCAATGAGGTGAATGTAAAGCCCGTAATGGCATCTATGTCACCTTTAGCGAGCATGGTCTCACGCAACGCAGGATCCATCGCAACCCAAGTCACGTTGCTCACACCGTTAGCTTTAGCAAAAATTGGAAATGCTTTGCGGCCAGCATCAAACACAGGTGCGCCAAGCTTTTTATTTGTCAAATCCGCAGGCGTTTTAATGCCCGACTTTTTGAGTGTCATCACTGAAGCGGGCGTGTTGTTGTACACCATCATGACAGCCACTGGCTTATTAGCTGCGTCAGGGTTATTGGCATGAAACTCCATCAGCGCTGCCAAGTCAGCAAATCCCATTTCATAAGCACCCGAAGCCACACGGGTCACTGCACCGCCAGAGCCATTGCCAGCATCCACGGTGACATCCAACTTAGCGTCTTTGAAATAACCTTTTGCAATAGGCGCTAAAAAGAAAGCAGCAGGGCCTTCGAAACGCCAATCAAGTTGAAACTTAATAGGAGTCGCTGTTTGAGCGCTAGCAGCGCCAAAGCTAACAGCGACAGCAGCCGCAACGAATGATTTGATAAGAGTGCGCTTAGACATTGATGAATTCCTAAAAATTAAAAGTGTATACAAAAATTGGAAGTAGCCAACAGGGCAAACCCTAGTTTAGCCTCTCATTAGCTCAAGCAAAGATCGCGCCACAACTTTTGTGGCGCGGCGTAAATCATCCAACACTAGATGCTCGTCAGCACGTTTGGCATTGGATTCGAGCACCGTACGAGGCCCCGCGCCATACATCACGCCTGGAATGCCGCGCTCTACATAAAGCCGCACATCGGTATAGAGCGGTGTTCCCAGTGCAGGAATTGGCTCGCCAAACACCGCTTCGCCATGCTTTTTCAGGGCATCAACCAAGGGCTTGTTGCCCGCCAGTGGGTACATAGCATTGCATAGCAAAAGCCGCTTGATATCAACCCGTACCGCCAAGCCGCGCGCATTGCAATTGATGATGGTGTCTGCGATCAACTGCCGTAGATCCAACTCAACAACAGCAGGATCTTCTTCTGGAATCATGCGGCGATCCAGCTTAATCACCACCTTGCCCGGAATCACATTAGTGTTCGTGCCACCCGTAATCATGCCGATGTTGAGATACGGATGCGTAATGCCCGCCACGTTTGAACGAATCTTTTTCAAGCCCTCATTTTGTGCATAAAGCGCCGTCATCAAAGCGTTCGCGCCCTGCAAGGCATCCACACCAGAGTCTGGAATCGCCGCATGCGCCATCTTGCCGTGCACGGTTACTTCTAACTGCAAGCACCCGTTGTGCGCCGTGATAACTTGATAGCTAAAACCAGCCGCAATCATGAGGTCAGGTTGCGTATGTCCAATGGCCAAAAGCCAGCCAGGCCCTAATTCGCCGCCAAACTCTTCGTCATACGTGAAGTGCAGCTCCACCGCGCCCTGCGTTGGCTTAGCCACTGCCTCTAAAGCACGCACAGCAAAACTATAGGTTGAAAAATCGCACTTACTCACAGCCGCAGCGCGACCATAAATTTTGCCATCCACCACCTCCCCGCCATAGGGATCATGCGTCCAGCCCTCACCTGGCGGCACCACATCGCCGTGGGCATTCAAGGCAATCGTTTTGCCGCCGCTGCCATAACGTCTGCGCACAATCAAATTGGTAATGGACTCCAGTCCATTTTTTTTCACCTTGCCCTCAGGCATGACAAATTTTTTGGCATCAAAACCAAAGTCTTTGAGCAGCTCTGCCGTGCGATCTGCATGCGGCGCATTGTTGCCTGGCGGCGTATCCGTAGGGACTTGTATTAAAGCCTGCAAGAAGCGGACTTGCTCGTCAAAATGGTCGTCAACCCATTGATCTAACGCTTGGTTTTGCAAGTCATGTTCATCATGTGACATCGCAAACCCCATTCAATAAATGCGTAAACGCCTGCACTGCCAAGTCCATATCGTGGCTAGTCGTGGACTCGAGCGGATTGTGCGAAATGCCTGCGTTTTCGCCGCGTACAAAGAGCATCGCCTGGGGCATGATGGTGTGCAGCTTCATGGCATCGTGCCCTGCGCCGCTGTTCATGCGATACACGGGCAGCCCAAGACTTTGCACGGCATTTTCCCAACGGACTTGCCATGCGGGATCGCTGGGCGCTGCCGATGCGGCAAGGATTCGTTCCATCGTCAAACTCATGCCACGAGAGTCGGCAATCGAGCGCAAAGCCTTATGGATATTGGCCTCCAGCAGGTCTCTTTTCGCATCCACAGGCGCTCGAAGGTCAATGCTAAATTGACAAGCTCCCGGCACCACGTTGATAGAACCACTCGGCACATGAAGTTGTCCCACCGTTGCCACTAGCTCAGGCTCGGCGTTTGCACAGCGCTCCACGGCCAAAATCATTTCAGCCACGGCTACTGCAGCGTCTTTGCGGCGCGTCATCGGCGTTGTGCCTGCGTGGCTGGCCATGCCATCCACTTTGCACAAATAACGCACGCTACCGTTGATCGAGGTGACAACACCTAGCGGCAAATTAAGCTCATTTAGAACGGGGCCTTGCTCGATATGCACTTCGACAAAACCGAGATAGTTTTTGGGGTCGCGCTTGAGCGCAAAAATAGACTCCATCGAGGCAGGTAAACCCACATCCAGCATGGCACGCTGCATGGTGATGCCGTCCGCGTCTTGTTGATCTAGCCACGCGGGATCAAAGTCACCCGTGAGCGCACCCGAGCCCAGAAAGGTCGCTTTGTAGCGCTGACCTTCTTCTTCAGCAAAACCAACGACTTCTAGATTGAACGGCAGGCGTTTGCCAGCTTTGTGCAACTCGCGCGCACACATCATGGGTACGTAGATGCCAAGCCTACCGTCGTACTTGCCACCATTGCGCACGGTGTCGTAGTGTGAGCCTGTCAGCAGCGTCTTCGCATTTGGCACGCTCGCTTTGTAGATGCCCACCACATTACCAACCGCGTCAATACGCACATCGTCAAAGCCCGAGTCCAGCATTTGCTGTTTGATCAGTGCCGC
>CANBRV010000166.1 GCA_947372005.1 Comamonadaceae bacterium
CTAATCCCCGCACGCCTAGCTTCGACACGCCTACCCAACAAGCCGCTGGCTGATATTGCAGGCGTCCCGATGATTGTGCGTGTGGCTCGGCAAGCTGCACTCTCAAACAGCTCGCAAGTCGTAGTAGCGACCGATAGCTTGGAAGTTAAATACGCATGCGATGCACATCAAACCCAAGTGGTCATGACTCGCGCCGACCACCCTTCTGGCAGTGACCGCTTGGCTGAAGCTTGCATCCAGCTTGGTCTAACAGACGAGGCTATTGTGGTCAATGTCCAAGGTGACGAACCACTCATTGACCCTGAACTCATTAATGCGGTGGCGCAAAAGCTAATGGATAGACCCGACTGCGCCATGAGCACCGCGGCACACGCGATCATGGACGTCGCGGAGTGGAACAACCCCAATATCGTGAAAGTGGTGTTGGATGCCAAAAATACAGCGCTCTACTTCAGCCGAAGCCTGATTCCCTACGACCGAGATAAGACTTCCTCTGATTTACCACTGCGTCACATTGGCATTTATGGCTATCGCGTTGGCTTTTTAAAGCGCTTTCCGCTACTAGCCCAAGCGCCGATTGAAAAACTAGAAGCGCTTGAGCAACTACGGGCGCTTTGGCATGGCGAGCGTATTGCTGTGCACGTTAGTTCAGTTGCGGCAGGCATTGGTGTAGATACACCAGAAGATTTAGCTCGCGTCAGAGAAGTGTTGGCTTCTCATGCTATGCTCAAAAGTTAACTTAATTCAGTGAAGCCCTTAGAAAGACTTGTCCCATGAAATTGATCCTGCTTGGCGCACCTGGCGCTGGTAAAGGCACGCAAGCCACATTCATATGCCAAAAGTACGGCATTCCACAAATCTCAACGGGCGATATGCTGCGCGCTGCCGTCAAAGCTGGGACTGAAATGGGCTTGGCTGCAAAAAAAGTCATGGATTCCGGCGCATTAGTGAGCGATGACATCATCATTGGTCTGGTCAAAGAGCGAATTGCACAAGATGACTGCAAAGCAGGCTTCTTGTTTGATGGCTTTCCTCGCACGATTGCCCAAGCAGATGCTATGAAAACAGCCGGTGTAAAGCTAGACTATGTTTTAGAAATTGATGTCCCATTTGATGCCATCATTGAGCGCATGAGCGGGCGCCGAAGTCATACCACCAGTGGCCGAACCTATCACGTTAAATTCAATCCGCCAAAAGTAGAAGGCATTGACGACGTGACAGGCGAGCCCCTTATTCAGCGCGAAGACGACAAGCCAGAGACGGTACAAAATCGCCTTAATGTTTATGCAGCGCAAACTCGCCCTCTTGTGGACTACTACAGTAACTGGGCTAAGGCTGATGCAGCGAACGCCCCTCAATACCGTGCTATCAGCGGAATGGGCTCAGTTGACGAGATTACCAGCAGAGCAATGGCCGCGCTTGGTTAATGACCTACTGTTGACGCATACAAGCACACAGCAGCAGCAGCAGCTACGTTAAGAGATTCTTGTCCGACCTGGCTGATCTTGACCCTCTTAGCCGCCTTATTTAATAAGTCTTCTGAGACACCCTGCCCTTCGTGTCCCATGACCCATGCGCAGGGATAAGGTATTTGTTTTGTAATTTGCAACTGATGTAAAAACTCACCGTCATGCACATGCGTCACAAGCATGGGAACATCCAGTTGCACATCGTGAGTTCGAAGTCCTTCCACCATATTTAGCGAAAAGTGTGCCCCCATAGCCGCTCTTAGAACCTTGGGAGACCACAAAAGTGCGGAGCCTTGCACCGCCAACACTTGCGTGATGCCAAATGCAGCAGCACTTCGAAGTATTGATCCAACATTACCCGCATCTTGTACGCGGTCAAGCACCAAAGTGTGTGCGGCCTTGTCAATCGCATTTATTTGTTCTGGCAGCGACAGCACAAATCCCACGCCACCGCTGGAGGGCAAGCCACTAATATGCTCAAAAAGTGTGTCTGATAAAACAATTACCTCGCAAGACTCATCTACTCTACCTTGCAGAGAAAATGCCTCGACAAGCGCCAACCAATAAGGCTTAGCGGACAGAGATATCACGACCTTTTGCAATTGCACGCTAATCTTGTAAGGCGATTTTAGAAACGCATCGCACAGATGCTCGCCCTCTAGCCAAAGCTGCCCCGCTTCTTTGTAGCTACCACTTGTTTGTGCCAAGCGCTTAATCGCTTTGACCTGTACGTTGTCACGCGAAGTGATGGTTTGAATCTTCATATAGGCAGTGCATAAGCCCGCACAGGTGCAAAACTGCGCCTGTGCAGTGGTGTAGCGCCATGCAGCCTTAGCGCCGTAATGTGCTGCGCCGTACCATAGCCTTTATGCTGCGCAAAGCCAAAATCAGGATAGTCACGATCAACGCTTTCGCACCAGCGGTCGCGCGTCACTTTGGCCAAAATCGAGGCCGCAGAAATAGATTCCACCAACGCATCGCCACCCACAATCGCCTCGGTCAACATGGGTAATACAGGAACTCGGTTGCCATCGATCAAAACGCGAACAGGGGGCAAACGTAAGCCCAGCACGGCACGCTGCATCGCCAGCATCGTCGCTTGCAAAATATTAAGACTATCAATCTCTTCAACAGATGCTTCAGCCACTGAAACGCACAACGCTTTGGCCATAATCTCGTCAAATAGTTTTTCGCGCCTACGCGCTGTTAATTTTTTGGAGTCATCCAAGCCCTTAATAGGATAGAGGTCATTCAAAATTACAGCGGCAGCAACAACTGGGCCTGCTAAGGGACCACGTCCTGCCTCGTCAACGCCGGCAACCAGGCCTGGCTTGTCCCACACCAAGGTAGGCTGAACAGCCAATAGAGGCAAGGATTTTCGCCTCATCTGGCTAACACCTCAGCAACATCCTTCGCAGCTAGATGCGGCGTATCGCGTAGCAATTCTTGGTGCAAATGGGTAAATCGATCAGCAACCTTGGTGCAAGCGGCAGAATTATCTAACCAGGCCAAAATGCTTCTCGACAAAGCTTGCGGGCTTGCTGCACCTTGCAAAAACTCAGGCACTACAAAATCTGAGCACAAAATATTAGGCAAACCCACCCATGCTTGATAACGCTTCTTGCGCATCAGAAGCCAACTAATCGGATTCATTTTGTAAGCAATAACCATTGGACGTTTGAACAACGCGGCTTCAAGTGTTGCCGTGCCACTGGCCACCAAAGACACATCGCAAGCAGCTAAGGCCAAGTGGGATTGGCCCTGTAGCACATACACGCGTTCAAGCTGCTTTAACTCTAGCTTGCTAGAGAGTTGCATTTCAATTTGCGTGCGTAAGAGCGGCACCGCTGGTAGCAAGACTTTAATATGAGGACGCGCATGCAGCAACAGCTTAATCGTCTGTACAAAAGTCTCGCCAATATATTGAATTTCAGAGGCCCGGCTGCCTGGCAGCACGGCTACAACAGTATCCTCGTGTGCAAGGCCCAATGCATCCCGTGCCGCAGCTCGATTGGGTTCTAGCGGTATTACACTGGCCAGTGGGTGCCCCACGTAACTGGCCGAAATACCATGCTTGGCATACAACGCAGGCTCAAACGGAAAAATGCACAGCACATGGTCAACACTCTCTTTGATTTTGTGAATGCGCTCACCACGCCAAGCCCAAATAGAAGGACTCACAAATTGAATGGTTTTAATGCCTTTTGCACGTAGGCCACGAGCCAAATCGAGGTTGAAATCAGGAGCATCTACACCAATAAATACATCTGGCGGATCTTGTAAAAGTCGCTCTCTAAGCTGACGGCGAATACCAATAATCTCCCGATAATGGCGCAGCACTTCTACATAACCACGTACAGCCAATTTATCAGAAGGCCACCAAGGGTCAAAACCTCGCTCTCGCATTCGAGCGCCGCCAATGCCAAAACTTCGAAGATCTGGCCAACGCGCCTTTAAGCCATCTAGTAGTAAACCTGCCAGCAAGTCGCCAGAGGTTTCACCAGCTACAAGCGCAACTTTCATTGTTATCTGACAATTCCACGGTTTGCAGGTGTGCTGCGCAGAAAATTAACTAATAACGATATATCGGCAGCAGACTCTGGATTAGATGCTTTTAAAGCATCTATTTGTTCACAAGCGTCACTCAAACCAAGCTCGCTACGGTAAAGTAATTTATGCATGGTTTTCACTATTGCCACTCGTTCTGGCGTGAAACCGCGGCGACGTAAACCTTCGAAATTCATGGAACGGGCGGCCGACGGTTGGCCTTGGCACATGACATATGGGGGTAGATCAGCAAACAAAAGGGAGCACATGGCCGTCATGCTGTGTGCACCCAAACGTACAAACTGATGCACAACCGTAAAACCGCCCAAAATGACCCAGTCGCCCACCTCGACGTGCCCCGCCAACTGCGAATTGTTTGCAAAAATCGTGTGGTTACCAATCGTGCAATCATGTGCAACATGCACATAAGCCATGATCCAGTTGTCACTGCCAATCACGGTCTTACCAGTCCCGTTAGACAGCGGATTTTGCTCAGGTGTCGCAGTACCAATATTCAGTGTGCAAAATTCGCGGATGGTATTTCTGTCACCAATGACGAGCTCAGCGTCTTCACCCGCATATTTCTTGTCTTGCGGAATAGCGCCAATCGAATTGAATTGAAAAATACGGTTATCCACACCGATAGTGGTGTGACCTTCAATCACGCAGTGTGCGCCTACGCTAGAGCCCTTGGCAATTTTGACTTGCGGGCCAATGACGCTGTATGGGCCTACTCTGACACTACTGTCTAACTGCGCCTTGGAGTCGATGATGGCGGTTGGATGAATCAAACTCTTCGTCATATTTTTATTCAATAATACGGCGCATCGTGCACATGAGATTAGCCTCTACAGCTAGCTCCTCTTTCACAAAACCTTTTGCAATAAACTTATAAATCCCTGCTTTCATTCTGTCTAACGTGACGTCCAAAATAAGTTGATCGCCAGGCTCAACAGGTCTTTTAAAGCGCGCGCCGTCAATGCCAGCAAAGTAGTACACCGTTTTATCGTCAATCTCATGACCAACGGATTCAACTGTCAAAATAGCTGCTGCTTGAGCTAAAGCCTCCAACATAAGAACTCCAGGCATCACAGGACGATTTGGGAAGTGCCCTAAAAAAAACTGCTCATTAATCGAAACATTCTTAATCGCAACAATTCGTTTACCTTTATCCAACTCAAGCACACGGTCAACTAACAACATTGGATAGCGGTGTGGTAATTTTTTCAGTATTTGATGGATATCCATTTGCATTATGTTTTGCACCTTCTAAGTTTTAGTTTGATATTGTTCGAGCTGACGAATACGTTCACGCAGACCGTGTAATTGCTTAAGTGT
>CANBRV010000167.1 GCA_947372005.1 Comamonadaceae bacterium
TTGCTCGCTAGCGTTATCAATTTTGATCTTAATGGAATCATCTAAGCCAATAATGACTTGGATAATTTTGTCGGGCTGTTTGGCTGCCTTGCCAATGCTGGGCAGATCAATCATGCTTGGCGTAATGAGTGGCGCAGTGACCATGAAGATGATGAGCAGCACCAACATCACATCAATAAAAGGCACCATGTTGATCTCGGCCATAGTGCGACGACCACGACGACCGTTGCCTCTGGATGAGCCTTGCAGCGCGGCCACGATTAGTGTCCCGATGCCGTCATGGGCGTTGCTGCTGGCGCAGCAGGTTGTTGCATGGCAACGGAGCGCTGCAAGATATTGGAGAACTCCTCGATATAAGTCTCCATCTGATTGGCAATACGGTCAATTTGACGTGCAAAGCGGTTGTAAGCGACCACGGCTGGAATCGCTGCAAAAAGTCCAATAGCGGTGGCAACCAAGGCTTCAGCAATGCCTGGCGCGACAGTCGCTAGCGTAACTTGTTGCAAGGCTGCAAGTCCCGTGAATGCGTGCATGATGCCCCAAACCGTGCCAAATAAGCCTACGTAAGGTGAGACGGACGCAACAGAGGCGAGAAAAGACAAATTGGATTCAATGACGTCGAGTTCGCGCTGGAGAGACGCTCGCATGGCACGGCGTGAGCCATCTAGCAGGAGCCCGCTATCTGTGGCACGGCGTGCGGCAAGTGATTGCTGAATTTTTTGAAATTCACGCATGCCGCTGGCAAAAATACGCTCCATGGGACCATTTGATTTGGCATTTTGTGCCGCAGTTTGAAAGAGTTCGGACAATGCTTTGCCTGACCAAAACTCGCGTTCAAAGCCTTCGTTTAAATTACTGGTTTTTTTGAGCGAAAACAGTTTGCTAAAAATGACAGCCCAGCTCATGACTGAAATGAGGAGGAGCAGAACAACCACACCTTTGACAACCCAGCTGGCGTTTAAAAACAGATGGACGATGGAGAGATCTTGATTCATACTTTTTTCCCTTGCCGTTGGTCTATTTCATTTGGTCGCAGAGACGTCCCCATTTGATGCAGCACGCCGTTGACATATTTGTGTCCGTCTGTGCCGCCAAATGTTTTGGCCAACTCAATGCATTCGTTGAGTACTACGCGCCACGGTACGTCTAAGCAATGCAAGTATTCATAAGTACCAATCCACATGACTGCGTGTTCGATAGGAGAAATTTCGTTCCAACCACGATCGAGGTATTTGGCGATCTGCTCATCTAGCGAAGAGGCTTCCCGTGCGCAACCGTAAATCAATGCGTCGTAGTGTTCGGCATTGCATTTGCTGAAACCGAGTAAATCACGTGTAAAAACATCTACAGCAGAGAGCTCATTTTTCCCAACCATGAATTGATAAAGGGCTTGCAAAGCAAATTCGCGTGCGCGCGTGCGCGGCGATGTGCCGCGAGTTTTGACTGGCTTGTCGGTCACGTTACTCATGCCATTCCGTTCAATAAATTAGCCATTTCAATGGCCACCTTGGCGGCGTCCACACCCTTTTCAGTTTGGCGTGCAATTGCTTGCTCTTCGTTTTCAACTGTCAAGATGGCGTTGGCGATAGGCAGTTGGTTATCAAGCGAAATACGCGTGACGCCAGCGCCTGATTCGTTTGCTACCAGCTCAAAATGATAGGTTTCCCCGCGGATGATGCATCCAAGGGCAATAAGCGCATCAAATCTTTCTTGTTCTGCCATCGCTTGCAGCGCGCTGGCCACTTCCAACGCGCCAGGCACGGTTACGTGCTCAATGTGCTTAGATTGCACACCAAGCGCCAAAAGCTCGTTGTAGCATGCTTGAAAAAGCGCATCAGTAATGCTGGCGTTAAAGCGCGCCTGCACAATGCCAATGTAGAGTTTTTTCCCGTCGAGTAAGCTGTGTGCATTAACTGCAACGCCTTTGTCTGCACCAAACATTTAAGTCGTCCTTTGTAAATAATCCGTCACCTCAAGGTCATACCCCGTCATGCTAGGCATGCGGCGGGGGCTAGCCATTAAGGTCATTTTGTGCACACCGCAGTCGCGCAAAATTTGCGCGCCGATGCCGTAGGTGCGTAGATCCATGGCACTGCTGGAAGCCCCGTTTGATTTGGCTTGCAGGGCATTGATTTGTTCAAATTCAGCGAGCAAAGCGGCGCTAGTTTCACCGCAATTCAGCAAGACAACCACGCCAGCACCCACGCCAGCAATATGCGAAAGCGTTGCGTCCAAGCTCCAGGAGTGGGATGTGCGCTGCGCATCCAATACGTCCATCAGCGATAGTGGCTCGTGTACACGGGCTAGTACGCTAGAGGCTTTATCCCATGCGCCTTTGACGAGAGCCAAATGCAGTGACTGGCTAGGCGCATCAACATAAGCATGTGCTGTGAACTCACCCCAAGCGGTTTTGAGTTGGCGCGTGCTGCGGCGCTCGACCAAAGTCTCGGTGCGACTGCGATAGGCGATGAGGTCAGCAATCGTGCCGATTTTGAGACCATGTTCAGTGGCAAAAATTTGTAAATCAGGCAGGCGAGCCATTTCACCATCGTCTTTCATGATTTCGCAGATCACGGATGCAGGCGAGCAGCCAGCCATAGCGGCTAAATCGCAACCTGCTTCGGTATGTCCTGCGCGCATCAGCACACCGCCATCCACGGCTTGTAGTGGGAAGATGTGCCCAGGCTGGATGAGATCAGTTGCCACAGCACCTTTGGCGACGGCGGCTTGCACAGTACGTGCGCGGTCAGCAGCCGAGATGCCTGTTGTGACGCCACTGGCAGCTTCAATTGAGACTGTAAATGCTGTACTGTATTTGCCGCCATTTTTAGGCACCATGGGCGGCAACTTGAGTGTCTCGCATCGCTCACGGTTCAAAGTAAGACAAATCAATCCACGGCCATGCTTCGCCATGAAGTTAATAGCCTCAGGCGTGACGTGATCTGCGGCGAGTACCAAATCACCTTCGTTTTCGCGGTCTTCTTCGTCTACCAAAATAACGATGCGACCTGCGGCCATGTCCGCCACAATGTCTTCCACTGGGGAGATGGGCGTTGCAGTTTTGCTCTTGTTTTCCATAACCTTTGATTATCGGCTATCGTAAGCGTATGAAGATACCCAAGAAGATAGATCGTCTGCCTTTACTAGATGCCCTGCGTGGTTTCGCCATGGTGTGGATGACCATTTTCCATTTTTCTTTTGATTTGAACCACTTTGGATGGATTCAGCAAGACTTCTACTCCAACCCCGTATGGACGTGGCAACGTAGCTGCATCGTTAGCTTATTTTTGTTTTGTGTGGGCTGGTCACAGGCTTTGACGGAGCATTTTGCTTGGAAACGCTGGTTGCAAATCACGCTTTGTGCTGCACTCGTCACGGCTAGCTCTTATGCAATGTATCCCCATAGTTTTATTTATTTTGGCGTATTGCATGGCATTGCCAGCATGCTGCTGGTGCTTTGGGTGCTCAAGCCTCTTGGGCAATGGCTATGGTTAGTGGGCGCTGCATGTTTGCTGCTGTTTTTCTATCCGCCTTTTATTGCGAATGGTATGCCTTGGAACGTGCTGGGCTTGATTTCACAAAAACCGATTACCGAAGACTATGTGCCGATCTTGCCATGGCTAGCCATTGTGTGCTTTGGCTATGCATTTGGTATACAAGTAAAAATGATGAAAAAAAAGGGATTAAGCATGACGCTCAATCCCTTGTTTAAACCTTTTACAGTTCTAGGTCGCTACAGCCTGCGTTACTACATGCTGCATCAACCTATTTTGATCGGTACGTTGTGGCTGATCACGCCCCTTATTCGACCTTAGCCGACTTGCGTAGATCTTCTTGAAACTTAGTCATCTTTTGCTGTTCAAGTTGTTGCTTGATTTGCGGCTTGATTTGATCAATCGTTGGCAACTTGGCTTCACGAACGTCGTCTAAGCGAATGATGTGATAACCAAACTGTGATTTCACAGGGGTATCCGTTAGTTTGCCTTTTTCTAATTTAATCATGGCATCAGAAAACTCTTTTACATAGCTAGAAGCGGATGCCCAATCTAAATCGCCACCGTTTGCACCAGAGCCAGAATCTTTTGACTCTTTCTTGGCCAATGTTTCAAACTTAGCGCCCTTTTTGAGTTGGGCGATTAGGGCTTTTGCAGTCTCTTCTTTTTCTACCAAGATATGACGTGCCTTGTATTCTTTTCCGCCATTTTCTTTAGCGTATTTGTCATATTCAGCTTGAACTTCCGCGTCAGTAACGGAAGCTCGTTTTTTTTCATCTTCAAACAAAGCGCGAATCATGATGGATTGGCGGGCCAATTCCATTTGGGATTTGTAATCGTCAGATGCGTCCAAGCTGCGTTTAGCAGCTTCTTGCATAAAAATCTCACGCGTAATGACTTCGTCTTTGGCTTGCTGCTCAAAGTTGGGCGGCAATTGTTGACCTTGCGCTTTAGCTTGTGCTGACGCCATCGTCACGAGTGCATCTACACGCGTTTTTGGCACGGCTTTGCCATTGACGATAGCCACGTTTTGAGCGCTTGCCGCGCCAGTGATAGCAATCAAAGCGATTGCTGCGATAGTTTGAAGTTTTGTCTTCATGAGTTTCCTAGGGTTGCAAAAAAGTGATTTAAAAATTTGTCTCAATGGCCAAGGCATGTAAACCTTGGTCTATATATGGGCGAAGCGCATCATACACAAGGCGGTGCTGCTTCACTCGCGTGATATCGGTAAAGAAAGGCGAAGTTATCCGAACACGAAAGTGTGTTCCCACTCCCGAATCATTTGCGCCGACATGACCAGCGTGCTGGTAGCTTTCGTCGATGACTTCGAGCCGTATCGGCGCAAGGGCTTTTTGCAGCGTTTGCGTGATGTTCTCGGCGGTAATGTCCAACACGGGTGCACTCATTCGTCTGATTTTGCAATGTGACGTGAGATGTACACCGCTTGCGCAGCCAGGAACACAAGAGGGAAGATGTAGCCCCACAGTTTGAAGTTCACCCAGTCGTCGGTACTATAAAAAGCGGCCACAAAACCATTGACTGCGGACATAAAGATGCAATAAGCAATCCATGCTACGTTCAAATTCATCCACACAGACGTGGGTAACGAGAGCTGCTTACCTAGCAGCAAATGCAAGAAATTCTTTTTGTAAATCCAAAGCGCGATGGCTAAGCCAATTGCCATGCAAGCATACAAAAATGTCGGCTTCCATTTGATAAAGCGATCATCGTGCAAGCCAATCGTTAGCGAGCCAAAGATCAAAATCATCCCAAGCGTTACCTTCTGCATCGTCTCCAAGCGTCCTACCTTGAAATAAATGTAGGCCATCTGCGCAGCAGTTGCCGCCATCAAAACGCC
>CANBRV010000168.1 GCA_947372005.1 Comamonadaceae bacterium
GCGTTGTAGAGGCGGTCTTTGCTGCTGTCTAACAACACCATATTGATGTCTTTATTCACAATGTCGCGCTGCTGTAGCAGCTCGGCACGAACCAGCGATCCGCCCTCGGCATCAAAGCTCAGCTTATAGAGGTCCGTTGTGATGACGATAGGGTCACGCACAGCAACAGCGCTACTGTTGCCTGCAACGGGTACGCTGTTAGCTAAAGCAGGGGCCGCCGCCTTGCCTACAAGCGCTGTGCTGGAAGGCACGCCGTTATTGGTTTGCACGGCAGCGCCACTTGCCGCTGGCATAACAGATGAGTCAACGGCCTTGGCCGTTACCGCCGCAGGGTCAGGGAAAAAAGTTGGCTTTTGTCCATTGTGGATCTGCCATTTGTCCCACAAAAGCACCATGGCCATACCAAAAACAACCCACAAAATCGTGCGACGAATATCGTTCATAAAAAACCAAAGTTAAAAGAAAAAGGAAGCAACCTTCGATTATCGCCCAGAGCGATCACGTACGAAGGTAAAGTTATGTTGCGACTTTGGGTACAGGGTCAAGCCCGCCCTTGCACCACGGGTGGCAACGACCCAAGCGATGCAGTGTGAGATAGCTGCCTTTGGCTGCGCCGTGAACTTCTAACGCTTCTATCGCGTAGCGGGAGCATGTGGGCTCAAATCGGCAAGCAGAGCCTAGCCACGGGCTCAAAAAGAGACGGTAAGCTTTGACGATGCCAATAAGGCCGCGCTGCATCAGATTCATGCGGACAGCCGAAAAGGTTCAAGCAAGGCAAGAAGCTCGGCGCGAACGGCTCGCTTTAAAGCGTCAGAACTCGCGCTTTTAAATTGCTCCTTCACAAACGGCGCTTTAAGCCGAACGGCATAGGCCGCTGGCGCAAGGGGAAACTCAGCGGTGATGGCATAAATCTGCCGCTTGATAAGGTTGCGCGTGACGGCGCGTTTGGCAAAGCGCTTGGCGGACATCACGCCAACAAAGGCTTCGCTAGCAATGGCAGCAGGAAAAAGCACTGCGTGCTCTGGCGTAATCTGCAAACGATGCGCAAAAAAATGCTCGGAGCGCGCTGTTTTAGATAAAACAGATCGCGTGCCGAGCACTGCGTCAAACTGAGATTTGTGCAGGAGATGCTGCACAGGGTCAGCCTAAAGCTTAGACGTTTGTCAAATTTTTACGCCCTTTGGCGCGGCGTGCGTTAATGACGGCACGGCCACCGCGTGTCTTCATACGAACGAGGAAACCGTGCGTACGTGCACGACGAATTTTGGAAGGTTGGTAAGTACGTTTCATAATAGGACTCTAATAAATAAAGGATCCCGCCCTTGCGTCATATTCGCGGGAAACCTAGCATTATCGCAGAAAATCAACACACTATGACCACCACCGACACAAAATCCACCGCCCAAGTGCAAACCTTCGACTACATAGTGATTGGTGGCGGCACTGCTGGCGCTCTGGTTGCGAATCGGCTCACCACCCAAAAACAGCGTCGCACGCTGCTGATTGAGGCGGGCCGCAGAGACGACTATCACTGGATTCACATTCCCGTGGGCTACCTTCACTGCATTGGTAATCCACGCACCGATTGGATGTTTAAGACCGAGCCAGACGCCGGTCTAAACGGACGCTCGCTGCGCTACCCACGCGGCAAAGTACTGGGCGGCTGCTCCAGCATCAACGGCATGATTTATATGCGTGGCCAAGCTAGGGACTATGACGGCTGGGCTGCCGCGACGGGAGATGTCTCTTGGACTTGGGAGAATGCACTGCCCGACTTCAAAGCGCACGAGGACTATTACAAAGGCGCAGATGCGCTGCACGGCGCGGGGAGAGAATGGCGCATCGAAAAACAACGCTTGCAGTGGGATGTGCTGGATGCGTTCCAATCTGCGGCGGTGCAAGCGGGCATTCCAGCCACGTCCGATTTCAACCGCGGCAACAACGAAGGCGTGGGCTACTTTGAAGTGAATCAAAAAAGCGGCTGGCGCTGGAACACGGTCAAAGCTTTCCTCAACCCAACCTGCTACGGGCGCACCAATTTTGAAATGTGGACCTCGGCGCACGTATCCAAACTGCTCTTTGAAACACAAGCAGATGGCAGCAACCGCTGCTGGGGCGTAGAGGTGTGGGACGGCCACGAAATGTTGACAGTTCGCGCCAAATGCGAAGTCGTTTTGAGTGCAGGCGCTATCGGCTCGCCGCAGATTTTGCAACTCTCGGGCATTGGCGACTCTGCGCTGCTTGCCAAGCACGGCATTCAGACAGTGGTCGATTCCAAGGGAGTCGGCGCTAACTTGCAAGACCATTTGCAAATTAGGTCAGTGTACGAAGTCAGTGGCGTCAAGACCCTCAACACCATGGCCAACACGCTATGGGGTAAGGCCAAGATCGGGCTTGAATATGCGCTCAAACGCACAGGTCCGATGAGCATGGCACCAAGCCAATTGGGCGCATTTACCAAGTCCGACCCATCGCGCGAACACGCCAACCTTGAGTACCACGTTCAACCGCTCAGCTTAGATGCCTTTGGCGAACCGCTGCACAGCTTCAACGCCTTTACCGCCAGCGTGTGTAATTTGAACCCAACGAGTCGCGGCACGGTGCAAATTAAAAGCGCCAATTTTGCGGATGCACCCGCCATTGCGCCCAACTACCTCGGCACCGATGCCGACCGCCAAGTGGCAGCTGACAGCTTGCGCGTGACGCGCCGCATTGTGGGACAAGAAGCGCTTGCCAAATACGCGCCAAAGGAAGTCAAACCTGGCGTGCAATACCAGTCAGACGCTGATCTAGCAAGGCTTGCGGGCGATATTGCCACGACCATCTTTCACCCTGTCGGTACGACCAAGATGGGCGCAGATGATGATGCCATGGCAGTCGTTGATTCAAAATTGCGCGTCAAAGGTGTCACCCACTTGCGCGTGGTGGATGCTGGCGTGATGCCGCTCATTACCAGCGGCAACACCAACTCACCCACACTCATGATTGCCGAAAAAGCCGCTCGCTGGATTTTGGAAGCCAATCCCGAATAACCCGCCAGCATGTTCGAAATTATTTTTGTCACCTGCGCATCCATGCTCGCGGGTTTTATCGATGCCATCGTGGGTGGCGGCGGCTTGGTGCTAGTCCCTGCGCTATTTGCCGCCTACCCCATCGCGCCAGCCGCCACCATGCTGGGCACCAACAAAAGCGCGTCCATCTGGGGAAGCGCACTGGCAGCCCACCAATACAGCCGCCGCGTCAACTTCAAGTGGTCGGTTGCTCTGCCTGGCGTTTTTGCCTGCGCCCTTGGCTCTGGCTTTGGCGCATGGGCACTGCTCTACATCCCCAGCGATGCGCTACGCCGCGCTTTGCCGTTTGTGCTCTCGGGCGTGCTTATCTACACACTGGTCAACAAAAGCCTTGGGCAAGCGCACGCGCCGCGCTACGCAGGCCGCGCGGAGAGCTGGATCGCAGCAGCCATTGGCCTTATCGTTGGTTTTTATGATGGCTTTTTTGGCCCTGGCACGGGCAGCTTTTTTGTCTTTTTACTGGTGCGCGTACTGGGCTACGACTTTTTGTCCGCTTCCGCACACGCCAAACTATTCAACTTAGCCAGTAATTTTTCTGCGTTTGTGCTCTTGGCCGTCAAAGGTCACGTCTGGTGGCACATCACGCTCTATCTGATCGTCGCCAATTTGATCGGCAGCTTTTTTGGCGCCAAACTCGCCATGAAGCACGGCGCAGGCTTTGTGCGCTGGGTGTTTATTTTTGTGGTGTCGGTGTTAATTGCTAAGACGGGTTATGACGTGTTTTGATTCGCCAAGCGCTGCATGGCCACTTCCAGCGGCAGCACCTCTACATCGTTGCCAAGTGGATAAGCTTCGCTGCCTGAGTAAATCAACCATTTTTTGACGGGTTTTAAGTCTTCGCAAGCGCTATAAAACCCGCGCTCTAATTTCGGTGTCGTACTGCGCTTGACTTCAATGGCCCAGTGTTCACCGTTTGGCCAAGTCAAAAGCAAATCTATTTCTGCGCCAGCGCCTGTCCGATAAAAACTGGGGCTAGCACCATCTGGCAGCACCGACAGCAAACTCTCCAGCACATGCCCCTCCCAGCTATTGCCGACAACTGGATGACTGAGCAAGCTATCCATGTCCGTAATGCCAAGCAGGCTATGAACAAGTCCGCTATCGCGTATAAATATTTTGGGCGAACGTACCAACCGCTTGCCTGCGTTATCGCTCCACGGCTGCAAGCGGCGGACCAGCATCAAATCAACCAACAAATCAAGGTAATTGTTAGCCGTGCGTGTATCAATCAGCAAATTTCTAGCTAGCTGCGCGAGGTTCACGGTCGTACCTTGCAAATGCGCAAGCATGACCCAAAAGCGCCGCAAAGCCTCAGCCGCCACACGCGGCGCAAACTGCGGGATATCGCGCTCTAGGTAAGTACGGATAAAGTCCCGCCGCCATTGAATGCTGGCGGGCAAATCACTTGCAATCAAACTCTCAGGAAACCCGCCGCGAAGCCACAAATCACTCCACTGTGCAGGAGGCACCTCTAAGCGATGCAGCGGATGCAGCTCTAGTAAACGCAAACGCCCCGCCAAGCTCTCCGAACTTTGCCGCAATAAATCCAGCGATGCAGAGCCCAGCAAAACATACGAAGCCGAGCGCTTGCCAGCACGCCGTGCAGCATCAATCAAGCCTCGCAAAGACTCAAACAAGGCGGGCATTCTTTGAACCTCATCCAATATCACCAGGCGATCTTGCTGAGCACGCAAATAAGCAACGGGATTAGCCAGTCTTGCTAAATCTTCGGGCGACTCCAAATCCAAATAAATAGCGTCATGACTTTCCAGCAAGCCATGCGCTAACGTCGTTTTGCCAATTTGACGCGGCCCCAAAAGCAAAACTGCCGAGGACTGCTTCAGCGCTTCGTTAAACGATTGGGTTTGAAATCTTGGGTACATCCTTGCAATTATGGAACCACAATGCTGTTTTTGCAAGGTTAATTTGCAAATTAGCCCCCATACGCCTTAGCAAAAGTCAAAATCACCTCGCGCACCACTTTGCGCTGCTCGGCTGGCAATTTCATAAACGCATCAAAGGTTTCACGCTCTAGGTAGCCAATTCCTTCGTCCCAACGCGCCTTTTGTTCTTTAACGCTGCTTCGCACCTTCTCGCCAAAGCGCAGAATTTCAGGCTCAATTTTTAAAATCTCCGCCAAGGTTTGCAACTTATCTTGCCCCGGAATCGCCTCTGCCTTTAGCCAGCGTGACACCGCTTGAAACGTCACCGACTTCCCCCAATA
>CANBRV010000169.1 GCA_947372005.1 Comamonadaceae bacterium
GCACATCGTGTTCTGGTGTGTTTTCAAAATCAAGCCTAATGAGCTGCTGCGCACGGCCAATAACACGCAGCTTGACTGTGGTCTCCAGCTGTGAATCACGCGTCAAATAGGTCGTAATCCCTGTACGGCGCATGAGATCTTCTAGCTCACGCCCTGCCGCATCGTCACCCACCACACTCAAAAAAGAGGTCTGAGCCCCCAGCATAGCCGCGTTGTAGGCCACGTTCGCTGCGCCGCCCACTCGATCTTCGCGCCTATTAATTTTGACTACAGGCACCGGCGCTTCGGGGCTAATGCGATCCACAGCGCCATACCAATAGCGATCCAGCATGGCATCCCCCACCACGAGTACATTAGCTTTGCTTAAATTAGGCTTAACGTTTGATTTCATGGTTCGATTATCCCCGAGCATGACGATAAAAATGAAGGTATGAAGCTAAACAACTTAGCCAAAACAGCGTAAATGCTGCTTGATAGGCTTGTTGCGTTTGCAACCCCATCCACAAAAAAAGATCGATCGCCAGACCAAGACCCCATTGCATTGTGAATACGCCCATAAAAATGACCAAGTTATAGGCTGTGAGTGCTCTGCCTGCCATATTGGTTGCGAATGCCATGCCCACAGCCGGCTGTGCAAGAGAGACGAAAGAGCTACTCACAAAATAAAAAATCCAAACAAACCATATGGGCAATGTTGAATCACCGGCAAGCGGGATATCTGTAGCGACCCATACCGCCAATGGCAGGGCTAACAAACTAAACGGCAGCCCCACACGAATCAATCGCACAGCATCCCACCCACGGCGAGCTAGCTTGGGATTCATCCATCCCCAAATCGAATAGTTAACAAGCATGGCGAAATTAATGGCGAATAAACCACCTGCCGCCTGAGCTGGAGAGTAGCCTGCCACGCGTGTCATCCATGGCCCTACCCACAAGGTTTGAATGGCAATCATCCCACCATAGATAAAAAATCCAATTGGCACCATGCGGACAAAAGCAGGATGCCTCCAGATCGAGATGTGCTCTACGCTGTTCGCTATCAATGGCGTGGAAGATTTCTCTCGATTGGCTTCATGCCAACCCGGAACGCACAAAACAATCAAAAACATAGACAACGCAACAAGCGCCGCTAGTAGCCAAAAAACACCGCGCCAACCCATCACTGGTATGGCAGCCTGTACAGGCAGAGTTGCGCAAAGCATACCCAATGATCCTGTCATCAACATCCACGAATTGGCACGCAACTGTGTTTCTGGATTGAACCAGCGGCGATACGCTGTCAGTGGCGCCATCAAGCACACACTCACGCCAAGCCCGCACAACACGCGGGCAAACAGCAAGCTATAAAAATGATGCGCAAGCGCAAACACAGCGCAGCCCAAGACGGCTATCGAGAGCATCAAAAGAATCACACGGCGCGGACCGTAGCGATCTAGCCAAGCGCCTAGCGGAATTTGTAGCGCAGCAAAACCAAGAAAATAACCACCCGATAAAAGCCCCAAATCTCTAGCTTGCAGTGCAAACTCTTGCGTCAGCATAGGCGCAATCGTGGCCGTTACGGTGCGCAGCGATGCAGAAAGAAAATAAGCCACTGCAAACGCCGTGAACATCGTCACGGCGCGAATGTTTTGATGCGAATCGTTAGAGCTCTTCAACGCGCTTAAACGGGTAGCTATCCCATGCTTGACAGCCGGGGCATTGCCAGAAATATTGCTTCGCTTCAAAACCGCAGGCTGCGCAGCGATAGCGCTTTAATGGCTCCGTTGCCTTTTGAAGCGCCGCCTGCGCTTCGGCAGACTCAATCAAATGGCTCGCTGCCACCAAAGATGGGGTATGGACTAAATGCGCAGCATAGGCATCTCGTTTACTTTTCCAGCCCGCAGCAATTAAAGCTTCTAAGACATCCAAACTGTGCGTATCGTCATACGCCGCTGCAAGCAACGCAATAGCAGCGCTACGTTCAGGCTCAGTTTTTGCACAAGAGATAAGAGGCAAGGCCAACAAAGGCAAGGCTTGCGGAGCAGTATTGGCTGCTATGCCAAGCAAATCATGGCTTGCGGAAAAATCACTTTGCGCTGCATGCTTTTTTGCTAGCTCGAGGTACGCGCGTGGTGAGCTAGGCGACAAGGCAATCGCATCCTCAAATAGGCCTTGTTCACAGAAGTAGTGCGCTCGGCGTTTATCGTAGCTCCCTGCGCCTTGCGTTTGCAATTGCGCAGCAACGCGAGAAGCGCCTACCCAATCGCGACCACGTTCGTAAATAGACAATAGCAACTGCTGGGCTTCACGACTCTCGCTTCCACCTTGAAGAGCGGCTTCTGCGCGATCTAAGAGCCCTGCTTTAGCGTAATCCTGCGCAAGCGCAAGCTGTGCACGTGCGCGATCACTGTTGGTAAGGTCAGCCCTAGCAAGCAAATGCTCATGTACCCGCACTGCACGGTCGTATTCGCCGCGACGACGAAATAAATTGCCAAGGGTAAAGTGCAATTCAGAAGTATCTGGGTCGTTTTGCACCGCTTCAATAAAGCTATCAACCGCGCGATCTTGCTGACCATTCAGCAAATGGTTGAGGCCCTTAAAGTAAGCCCGCGGCTGATGCCTAGACTCTAATCGCCACTGCCAAACGTCTAATCGAGAAAAAAACCAACCCAAACCAAAAGCGACTGGCAATGCAAGCAGCAACCAAATCCAATCGATAGCGAAGGTCATGCCGACAAAACCTTTTCTGGCAAAGCCTCGCTAGATAAATCAGTAGTAGGGGGGATAGCCTCGACCGCTGCCCGCAAAATTTTTCCAGGCTTGAAATGCGCAACTCGCTTTTCGGGCACTAAAACCGACTCGCCTGAGCGAGGGTTACGCCCAACACGTGGACGGCGATGATTCACTGTAAAGCTGCCAAAACCACGGATCTCGATGCGATGACCTTTGCCAAGACTGGCAGACATCGCATCAAAAATGGTCTTGACGGCTTGCTCGGCATCGCGCAGCGTGAGTTGCCCCATGCGCGCGGCCAAGCGTTCAACTAACTCGGATCTTGTCATTTTGATTTAACTATCAAAGTTAGTTGTTCTACCGATTCGTCTCAAATGGCTTAGGCGTCTAGCTTGGCACGCAGGAGTGCGCCAAGGCTTGTCGTGCCAGCATTCTCTTTAGAAGATTGCTGCGACAAAGTTGCCATCGCTTCTTGTTGATCCGCGTTGTCTTTCGCTTTGATCGACAGTTGGATGCCACGTGACTTGCGATCGATGTTCACGATCACAGCTGTCACTTCGTCGCCTTCTTTCAGCGCAGAGCGTGCGTCTTCCACACGGTCTTGACTGATTTCAGAGACGCGCAAGTAGCCCGTCACATCGTCGCCCAAGTCGATCTCTGCGCCTTTAGCATCAACGGTTTTGACCTTACCAGTGACGGTAGAGCCTTTGTCGTTGATCGACGTGAAGGTGGTGAAGCTGTCAGCATCCAATTGCTTGATACCAAGGCTGATACGCTCGCGCTCAATGTCGATGGCCAAAATAATGGCTTCAACTTCTTGACCCTTTTTGAAGCTCTTAACAGCCGCTTCGCCTGTTTCTGTCCATGACAGATCAGACAAGTGAACCAAGCCGTCGATGCCAGTGGCCAAGCCAACAAACACGCCGAAGTCGGTGATAGATTTGATTGGGCCTTTGACCTTGTCGCCACGCTTGTTGTTGGCAGCAAATTCGTTCCAAGGATTAACTTTGCACTGCTTCATACCAAGGCTAATGCGGCGCTTGTCTTCGTCGATCTCAAGAACCATGACTTCGACTTCGTCACCCAGTGCAACCAACTTGCTTGGCGCAACGTTCTTGTTCGTCCAGTCCATTTCAGAGACGTGCACGAGACCTTCAATGCCCGGTTCGATTTCCACAAACGCGCCGTAGTCGGCGATGTTGGTGATCTTGCCGTGCATGCGCGTACCTTGTGGGTAACGGCGGTTCACGCCCATCCATGGATCGTCGCCCATTTGCTTGATACCCAAGGACACGCGGTTTTTCTCGGTGTCAAACTTGAGAATTTTGGCGCTGATTTCTTGACCAGGCTGCACCACCTCAGATGGGTGACGCACACGGCGCCATGCCATGTCGGTAATGTGCAAGAGACCGTCGATACCGCCGAGGTCGACAAATGCGCCGTACTCGGTGATGTTTTTAACGATACCTGTCACGATAGAACCTTCTTTCAGGCCTTCCATCGCTTTGGCGCGCTCTTCGCCCATCGTGACATCACGAACGGCACGGTGCGACAACACCACATTGTTGCGTTTACGGTCGAGCTTGATAACTTTGAATTCCAAAGTCTTGTTTTCGTACGGAGACAGATCTTTAATAGGACGTGCTTCGATGAGTGAACCCGGGAGGAACGCGCGGATACCGTTAACCAGCACCATGAGGCCACCTTTAACTTTGCCACTGGTTTGACCCGTCACAAACTCACCAGACTCGAGCGCCTTCTCAAGGCTCATCCAGCTTGCCAAACGCTTGGCTTTATCGCGCGACAGCATGGTGTCGCCAAAACCGTTTTCGATAGAGTCAATCGCGACGGAGACGAAGTCGCCAACTTGGACTTCCAAAATACCTTGGTCGTTTTTAAATTCGTTGATGTCGATAAACGACTCAGATTTCAGACCAGCATTAACAACCACGTGATTGTGGTCAACGCGAACCACTTCAGCGGTGATAACTTCACCCGTACGCATCTCACTGCGCTTGAGGGATTCTTCAAATAGGGCGGCAAAAGATTCAGACATGTTTTTTTCTTTCTTAGCCAAGCTCGAGAGAAATCGGTACTCTTACGCATTCACCATGAATACGCTTGCAAAGGCGATTAGAGCTGGCTGGGTGCGAGGCGACTAGATAACTTGGTATGCCACTCAAGAACTTGAGCGACCGAGTCTTCGATTGAAAGCCCCGTGTTATCTAACATCAACGCGTCTTTGGCAGCTACAAGGGGCGCAGCGCTTCGAGACGAGTCCCTAGCGTCACGCGCCTCTAAATCTGCGCGAAGACTGTCGATATTAGCAGAAATTCCTTTAGAAATCAACTGCTTGTAACGCCGATCGGCGCGAGTTGCTGCACTGGCCGTCAAAAAGACCTTGAGTGAGCTGCTCGGGAAAATGACCGTGCCCATATCTCGACCATCGGCCACGAGGCCAGGTAGCTTTCTAAACCCAAGCTGCACATCAAACAGTGCTTGGCGCACGGCTGGGTAGGCAGACACCTTGGATGCCTTCATACCAGCCGCTTCCGAGCGTATATCGGCTGATACATC
>CANBRV010000170.1 GCA_947372005.1 Comamonadaceae bacterium
GTACAGTTTCCCGCATCCACATCACTGACAAGGAATGCACATATGAGCGACGTTTTATTTGAACTAAAAGGCGAAGGCACGGCACAAATTGCGCTGGTCACGCTCAATCGCCCCGCGGCGTTGAACAGTTTTACCAAGCAAATGCACAAAGACTTGTGGGCTGTGTTTGACGAGATTGCCGCTAACAAAAACATCCGCGCGATGGTGCTAACGGGGGCTGGGCGGGGCTTTTGCGCAGGCGCGGATTTATCGGAATTCGATTTTTCTGAGGGACCAAAATTGGTTGAGCGCGCCAATCCTCGCGCCGTCATCAACGACTATTTCAACCCCACTGCCCTCAAGCTGCAACTGCTGCGCGTGCCCACCATTGCTGCCGTCAACGGTGTGGCGGCGGGCGCGGGTGCATCGTATGCGCTGGGTTGCGACATCACGATTGCCGCACCAAGCGCAAGCTTCATACAAGCGTTTAGCAAGATTGGACTTATCCCCGATTCGGGCGGCTCGTGGCTCTTGCCCCAGCGCCTTGGCATGGCGCGCGCGATGGCGCTGTGCATGACGGGCGACAAGCTCACCGCCGCGCAGGCGAAGGACTGGGGACTGATTTGGGATGTCGCAGACGATGCGCTGGAGGCCGCACTGGCTATGGCTTCACGCATGGCAGTGATGCCCACAAAAGCCTTGATTGAAACGCGGCATTTGCTGCGCAGCGCAGTGACCAACACCTATAAAGAGCAACTCGATTTAGAGCGCGATGTGCAGTCTCAGCTTGGGCATACGCACGACTACCTTGAGGGCGTGAGCGCATTTTTACAAAAACGACCTGCTCAATTTAAAGGTGAATAAGATGAATCCAAAAGAACTCGCTACAGCCGTCGCCGCATCCATGTGGAGCGTCGATGTAGCGACCAAAGACACGATGCAGATGCGGCTCATTACAGCCGAGCCAGGCCGCGCGGTGAGTGAGATGCAAGTGCGTGAGCTACATCTCAACGGTCACCAAATTTGCCACGGCGGTTTTATCTTCACGCTGGCCGATTCCACGTTTGCCTTTGCTTGCAACAGCTACAACAAAGTCGCCGTCGCGGCGGGATGCAGCATCGAATTTTTAAAGCCTGCGCACCTTGGCGATGTGCTGACCTGTGAAGGTGTGGAGCAAACGCTGTCAGGTCGCCACGGCATTTATGACATGCGCGTGACGAATCAAAGGGGCGAGACGATTGCGATGTTTAGAGGCAAGAGTGCGCAGATTGCAGGAACGGTAATTCCCGAGGCTTGAATGACTAGCCCAGCCAGCTAAGCAACTTCTTCGCATCTGCAATCTTCAGCTTCACATCCGCATTGATCATTTGATTTTTGGGCAACGTCAAAGCCAATTTCAACATCTGCTTATCCCTCGAAACCCATACCTTGATTGGCTTGCCAGCGGGTGCGTACAGCAGCACATCATCCAAATTGTTAATGCGCCACGTTTGATCTTTTGCTTCAATTGCTAACCACTCGTCACCCGCCGCGAAGCCTGCCCTGCTCGCCAGTGTGCCAGTCAAAACTTGCTTGACTTTGATGCCACCATCCGTGCCAATGCGCAGTCCAAGTTGCTGCGCCAAATTTGCCTTCACGGCAACGGTTTCTACGCCAGCGGTTGCTAGAAGTTTGGTCAGGGGCAGGTCAATTGTTGTGTGCACCCATTGCAGCAATGCTTGCCAGCAGGCCTTATCTGCTATGGCTTGCACGAGTGCCGCTTCATCAATCGCGCAGATGCTGTCGACGCTTTTTGCGCCATGCTTTTGCCAAAGCGTTTGCATCATTTGATCGAGATTTGAGCCGCGCTCGCGCAACATTAAGTCGAGGCACAGCGCCACCAGCGAGCCCTTGGTGTAGTAGCTCACCGTGCTGTTGACACTGTTCTCGTCCATGCGGTAGTACTTAGTCCATGCCTCGTAGCTGGAGCTTGCCAGCGAATGCACGAGTCGCCCTGGCGTTTGCTGAACTTGGTTGATCGTCTTAGCAACTAAGCCTAGATATTGCTCATCATTGATGAGCCCTGCGCGGCGCAGTAACAGGTCGTCGTAATAGCTGGTAAAGCCCTCAAAAAACCACAGCAGCTCGGTGTGGTTTTCACGATCGTAGTCATATGGCACAAGCTCTGCAGGGCGCAGGCGCTTGACGTTCCATGTGTGAAAATACTCGTGGCTAATGAGGCCAAGCAAGGTGGTGTAACCATCCGATGTTGATGAATCTCCGATGCGCGGCAAGTCACTGCGCTTGGCAATCAAAGCCGTGCTATTCATGTGCTCTAGCCCGCCATAGCCGTTGTCCATGGCCCGCAGCATAAAGACGTAGCCCTTATCTAGCAAAGCCTGCGGAGGTTTGCCATTTTTGCCATGCCAAAACGCGAGTTCGGCCTCGACAATTTTTTGCGTATCTGCCAAGAGGCGTTTGCCATCAAACGTGCTCGCTGCGCCGCTCACCACAAAGCGATGCTGGATGCCGCGTGCAGTGAACTTGCCTTCCCAAAAATTACCCAGTTCAAACGGGCTATCGACTAGTTCGTCGTAGTGGTTGGCTTGATAATGATTGGCCTTCAGTTTTGTCAGGCTAGTCGCGATTCGCCAACTTTTTGTTTGCTGAGAATGCTCAATCACCACCTGCTGTGGATGAGTCTCTTGCCCCACAACCCGCATAAACATAGACGTGCCGTTGAAGAAGCCACGCGTGCTATCCAAATACGCTGTGCGCACTGACGCATCAAACGCATAAACGGAATAACGCACCACGACAGGCGCGGAATCATCATTGAGCAAGCTCCAGGTGTTTTTGCTTAGTTGCGTGATGAAGATTGGCTTGCCGCCTTGCATGGCCGTGAGCTCTTGTACTTGCTTGGAAAACTCACGTACCAAATAACTGCCTGGAATCCACACGGGCATGGCAATCGCCTCGTGCGGCACAGGATGGGTGATAGTCAGTGTGACGCAAAACAGATGCGCATGCGGATCCGCCAGTTCAACGCGGTGCTGAATCATCGTTAGTTGGATTTAACGTCAGCCAGCATTTTCTCTAACTGGCTGCTCGAAATCGCGCCAGGAATGCGTGTGCCGTCTGCTAACAAAATGGTAGGCGTACCCGTGATGCGGTGCTTTTTGCCAAACTCCACGTTACGCGCCAGCGCATCCGTGTTGCATTTACTAGTACCGCGCAAAGGGACTTCATTCAACATCCAGTCTTGCCAAGCTTTGCCTTTGTCGGCCGAGCACCAAATAGCTTTGGATTTCTCCGTGGAGTCCGCACCCAAGATCGGGTAGAGGAACAAATAAACCGTGGCGTGATTGACTTTTTGCATGTCTGCTTCAAAGCGCTTGCAATAGCCGCAGTTCGGATCTTCAAAAATAGCAATCTTGCGTGCGCCCGTACCGCGTTTGATCACAAACGCATCTTTCAGGGGTAAATCTTTGAAGTCAATCGCAGAGAGCTTGTTCATGCGCTCTTCGGTTAAATTTTTTCCCGATTTCGCATCGATCAATTGCCCATCAATCAGATAACTACCACTGCTATCCGTGTAATAAATATCGGTGCCACCCACACGGATTTCGTACAGCCCCGCCATCGGTGACTTACTCACTTCATCAATTTTGGGTAACTTAGGAATACGCTCGGCAAGATTCTTGCGAATCACATCTTCTTGCGCATAGCTACTAGCAAAGGCTAAAACGACCAATACAGACAAGATAATTTTGGGAATAGTTTGAACAATTTTCATAGCGCTTATTGTGCCTGCTTGATAAGGAAGTTTTTAACGCTACTGGCGCGATTGAGCCACGACATACCCAAATTACGTGCACGCGCTAGCAACACCGAATCGCGTGCAAATAAAAGATGTAGGCTGTCCGTCACGCCTGCAATAGGCGCCGCCGCCGCAAGGCGTGCCCGCGCATAGCTTTGCAACGCTCTATTTAACTTTGTCTGTGTTGGTCTAAAAAGTGGCGAGTCGCCTTGCACTTCTGTGAGCGCCTTCGCTAAATACGCCGCATCACCCAGCCCCAAATTGAGTCCCTGCCCTGCGAGCGGATGGACCGTGTGCGCTGCATCGCCTGCAATCACCCAAGTACCCAACGCGCTTGACTGCCCCGTCCATTGGTCGGTACGCGCCAATTGCAGCGGCCATAGTGCGCGAGAGCTAGAGAGTTGCATGGCTCCCAAAGCCTTGTTGCATGAGGCTTCCAGCGCAGCCGTGAAATCTGCATCGCTAGCAGCCAGCATCGCTTTGGCACGGTTTGATTCCAGCGACCACACCAGCGCAACCTCATGTCCTGCATTCCCCTGCATCGGGAGCAGCGCCAGCACTTCGCCGCGCTCGGTAAACCATTGCCGCGCCGCCTTATCGTGCGGTAATTCACACATCAAACGCGCTGCAATGGCGTGTTGCGGATATCGAATCATCTCAAACTTAAGGCCCAACTCTGTGGTGATGCGCGAGGTGCGACCTTCGCAGACCACATGCAGCTTGACCTGGCAGGCAGTGCCTTCTGCAAGGCAAACCACATTTGGCTCGCCAGCCACCTGCTCTTTTAAAACATTTTCTAATGCGGGCACGTCCACAATCCAATTGAGTGCCTCGGCATGCTCGGGAACGTCCAGCTGCACATATCCGCCGGCATCGCCAAACACTTGCATCGACAGCACAGGCGTGATCGCAGCATCTAAAGGCCATGCATTGACGCTGGTGAGCAAGTCTTTGGAAGATGCGCTGAGTGCAAAAGCGCGAATGTCAACGGATTCGGTTTGCACGGGTTCATGCGACAAGAGCGCCACACGCAGCCCTTGCCGCGCCAATAACAGCGAAAGCGTCCGTCCAACAAAGCCCGCGCCGTGAATGCAGATATCAAACGATGGGATGGAAGACGTCATGGGCTGATTGTAAGAAATACTAGAAAATCAAAACGGTATAGTTGTTGCTATGACCACCCTCACCACCCAAATCAATCCCAGAAGCAGCGACTTTGCTGCTAACGCTGCCGTCATGAACGCGCTAGTAGCTGACTTGCAGGCCAAACTGGCTGTGATCGCAGAGGGCGGCGGCGCTGCAGCACGTGCCAAGCAAGCCGCGCGGGGCAAGCTCTTGCCGCGTGAGCGTGTGGACTTGCTGCTGGACGCAGGCTCACCGTTTTTAGAAGTCGCGCCGATGGCGGCGTATGCCATGTACATCGACGCTAAAGGCATGGACGCTGCTCCCGCTGCTGGCATCATCGCAGGCATTGGCCGCGTCTCGGGCGTGGACTGCATGATTGTTTGCAA
>CANBRV010000171.1 GCA_947372005.1 Comamonadaceae bacterium
GACGAGCTAAAACATTCGTTAAGACAAGTTGGTCGCTCAAGCGTACGAGCTACACGCACTGTCAATCAATTGTTGGCTCTTGCACGCGCAGAAGCTACGGGGCGTGAAGTCGCTAAAACACAGGTCAATTTAGAGCGCATCGTGATCGAGGCTGTCCGCGGCGCATTACCTGCAGCTCAAGATAAGCATATGGATTTAGGTTTTGACGATAGCACCTTAGTGCGTGACAGCGTCCTCTTAGGTAATGCAGTTTTGCTACAAGAACTTGTGCGCAATCTACTTGAAAATGCCATCAATTACACCCCTGAGCACGGCGTTGTAACCGCACGCGTCTTGCGTGATCCTTATAGTGGCGAGCTTGCACTGCAAGTAGAAGATACAGGCCCAGGAATCCCTGCAACCGAGCGTGAGCGTGTTTTGCAGCCCTTTTATCGAATGAACGACTCGCTTAGCAATAGTGTCGATGGATCAGGGCTTGGACTTGCCATTGTGCAAGCAATAGCTCGGCACCATCAAGCAACCGTCATCGTCGAAGATGCAAGACCTTCTCAAGTTCCTACTGGAACACGGTTTACTATTAGGTTTGAGAAACAAACGCTTTAAGCAAAGGGCACATCATGGGTATTGACGAACGATTTGGGCTAAACCGTAATTCTTATTTCTATGCAGGGCTCAATATTGTTGAGATTATTGGCCTATGCATCATTGGGCTTGCCACCACATTTGCTATCGGACAAGAAGCCTGGACTATGCTTACCTCACAAAAAGTGGGGCTTTCGGACTTATTGCTCTTATTTTTATATCTTGAAATATTAGCCATGGTCGGGCAATATTTCAAAACAGGACAGATTCAAGTCCGTTACCCCATCTACATTGCTATCGTTGCACTCGCACGGGTTCTGATTGTGGAGGCCAAGACATTTGACATCGAGCATTTACTGGCCATTGCAGGGACTATCGTTTTACTTGCAGTTGCAGTGCTTATCATCCGATTCGGCCATGTCCGCTACCCATACAAAATCTCCACAATGGCAGAGCATGCAGACGATAAAACCTAGGCGCCACAAACACTAGCTTTGATTTTTAAAGCTATAGGTTCTTGGACAGCAACGTAAATGTAGTGATGCTCCCTATACCTTTACAAGGCACGGGTTCAGGATTTTTAACCAAAGAATGGCTATTTTTTAATAGCTCGTAAGTTGATTCTGACACTTGTACTTTTCCTGTTTCGCAAGTTGACTCCATGCGACTTGCCGTATTCACAGTGGTACCCCACAGGTCATACGAAAATTTGCTAGACCCTATCACGCCAGCAACAACGGGGCCAGAGCAAATGCCAATTCTCATTTGCAAGCTAAGTCCTCTCTTTGCATTGAAGTCTTGAAGGTCTTCAAACATGCCTATGGCCATGTCAGCACAAATTTCAGCATGATCGCCGCGAGGGATGGGGATGCCGCCCGCTGCCATATAGGAGTCTCCAATTGTTTTTATTTTTTCAAGTCCCAAAACTTCAGCGCGATGATCGAATCTTGAAAAGAGATCATTTAATAACTGTACAAGCTCGGCCGCTTTTAAGTCGTTGGATAAATTTGTAAATGCCACCAAATCACTAAACAAAATGGTTCCCTCGGGATAAGAGCCGGAGATATTTTTGTCACCTCGCTTCAATCTTTCTGCAATTGGTCTTGGCAAAATATTGAGCATTAGCTTTTCAGTTTGAAGCTGCTCAATTTCTAATAATTTTTTTTCAGTTTCTAGCTCTATTAAATGTTGCTTGGAAAGATCTTGCGCCGCTTTCAATGAGATTTGACTTGCAACCCTAGCCTTAACTATAGGAGGGCTCACTGGCTTCGTAATGTAATCAACTGCACCAAGCTCAAAACCTTTTGCTTCGTCCTCAGGATCAGAATTGGCAGTCAAGAACATCACAGGTACATTCTTGGTATCAGGATTGGCCTTTATACGCTGAAGGAACTCATAGCCATTCATCTCTGGCATAGAAACATCCAACAAGATAAGGTCTGGCAGGCCATCATCTCGTAGCATGGTGAGCGCTTCACTGCCAGAGCCGGCAATCTTGACAATGTATTCGCTCTTTAACAAACTAGACATAAAAAACAAAATGGCAGGCGAATCATCGACCAACAAGATCGTATATTTCCCGCCATTTTCATCTTTAAAGCGCATAAATTAACTCTGCTTTGAAGCAGTTGTTTTAACCGCTACTTTTTTTGCAGCGACTTTCTTAGCAGGCGCCTTCTTCGTCGATACTTTTTTTGTCGCAACTTTTTTGGTAGCTATTTTTTTAGTTGCTGGCGTTGCAGGTGTTTTCGCCGCGGCTGTTTTACGCGGTGGGAATTTGCGTGCGCCTTCGGGACGCGGTTCAAACTCGAATGCGACTTTTCCATCTTCTTTATTCCAAGCGAGGAACGCTTTGAAGCCACGCCTAGTACGCATAGAGACAAATTTATCCAATAAATCCGTTTTGCCTGTCGCTAGCAATTTCGCCATTTGCTCTGGCTCAACAGGTTGCTGGAGAATGATTCGTCCGCTTTTGAAGTCACATGTAGGTGTCGCTTGCGCCATCGTTGGAATGGTTTTTTCACAGTAATAACTGCTCCCCATTTCGTACACGCCGCTGCCGCATTTTGGACAAGCGCCCAAACTGGTTTTACCGCTCAAGTCTTGCAGCTCACCACTCTCTGCGGCCTCTTTTGCTGCATCGCCAAAATCAAACTCCAATTTAAAGTTATTCGTTTCTTCGTCTTTAACTAAAGCTAGCTCAGCGACAAATGGCCAGCCTGCTTTGGAGCGGAAACCTTCCAATGGTCCAATTTTTTGATCCCGCAAAAATTGATCCGCCTCTGCTAGTTCGAACGTACGACCTGCTGGCGTTTTGGTGAAGCTAAACCCACACCCTTCTTCGCCTCCCGCCTTCCCCACACAGCCATAACGGCGATAATTTTCTTTCACAACGCCGCCGCAATTGGGGCATGGCTGACCGAGAGTTGAATAATCTCCTGGCACGGTATCACGGTCAAACGATTTGGCCTTTTGCACCATGCTTTGCGTCATCGCAGCGATTTCACCCATAAAGGCTTCGCGCGACATGCGTCCGTGCTCCATCTCAGAGAGCTTGTACTCCCACTCACCCGTGAGTGCTGGCTTGGTAAGCTCTTCTACATCCAATCCGCGCAGCAAGGTCATCAGCTGGAAGGCTTTGGCGGTAGCGATAAGTTCACGCCCTTCGCGCAGCATGTATTTTTCAGCAATCAAGCCCTCAATAATGCTGGACCGCGTGGCTGGCGTACCGAGCCCTTTCTCTTGCATGGCTTCACGCATATCGTCGTCTTCAACCAGCTTGCCCGCGCCTTCCATCGCACCGAGCAGCGTCGCTTCTGAATAACGAGCAGGCGGACGAGTTTTGAGTCCTTTGCTCTCTACTTCAGCGCAAAGTGGTTTCTCGTTCGCCGTTACAGCGACTAAGTTTTGACCGCCTTCTGTATTTTCATCTTGCGCTTCTTTGCCAAAAATAGCGAGCCAACCTGGGTTGACCAGCACTTTCCCGTTCGATTGAAAAGTATGATTTTTAACAACGGTCAAGCGTGTTGTCACCAAATATTCGGCGCTGGGGTAAAACACCGCCATAAAGCGACGCACCACCAAGTCGTAGAGCTTTTGCTCGGCCTCCGAGAGTCCACTCGGTGCTTCTAGCGTGGGAATGATGGCAAAGTGATCGCTCACCTTTGCGTTATCAAACACGCGTTTGGTTGGCTTGATGTAGCCTTTATCCAGCGCGACTTTGGCATGAGGCGCAAGATGTCGCATAGGCGAGCCTGCCAGCATTTCAAACGTTTGCTTGACCACAGGCACATAGTCCTCGGGTAGCGCACGTGAGTCGGTACGAGGATAGGTGAGCGCTTTGTGACGTTCGTACAACGATTGTGCAAGGGACAAAGTCGTCTTCGCACTAAAGCCA
Organism: Comamonadaceae bacterium; assembly: GCA_947372005.1. Taxonomy (GTDB): domain Bacteria; phylum Pseudomonadota; class Gammaproteobacteria; order Burkholderiales; family Burkholderiaceae_C; genus JASGCK01. Next base: position 3,980 of record CANBRV010000171.1, read on the forward strand.
AAACGGCCATTGGCCTCGCGCTGCAAACTGGTCAAATCAAATAAAAGCGGGCTGGCCTGCGTGGTAGGTTTAGATTGCTCAGACACCGTGCCCGCTTGCCCGCGCACCGCATCTGCTATCGCTTGAGCAGATACCGCATCCCACACACGGTCGGCTCGTGCGTGCTCATCATCACCTTTTTTAAAACTCGTATCAATCCACTTAGCAGGATACGCTCCCGCTGGGACATCAAAACTGGCATGGACTTCCCAATAGTCGCGAGAGATAAATTTACGGATCTGCTCTTCGCGTTCCACCACTACCGATAGCGTTGGCGTTTGCACACGGCCTACCGTGGTTAAAAAGAAACCGCCATCACGCGAATTAAATGCCGTCATGGCACGTGTGCCGTTAATACCAACCATCCAATCCGCCTCGGAGCGGCAACGCGCTGCATCTGCCAGTGGCTGCATTTGTTTGTCGCTGCGCAAGTTGTCGAAGCCATCGCGAATGGCTTGCGGCGTCATGGACTGCAACCACAAACGCCTGACTGCATGCTTGGATTTAGAGTGCTGCTGAATCAAACGAAAAATAAGCTCGCCCTCTCGTCCCGCGTCGCAAGCATTAATAAGCGAACCAATATCTTTGCGTTTCACCAAACGCATCACGGCAGCTAGGCGTGTTTTTGTTTTTTCGATGGGTTTTAAATCAAAGTGAGGCGGAATGACGGGTAGATTCGCAAAGCTCCATTTGCCGCGTTTCACATCAAACTCTTCAGGCGCTTGTATCTCCAGCAAATGACCCACCGCGCTGGTAACCACATAAGCATCGTTTTCAAAATACTCAGTACTTTTTTCAAACTTGCCACTGCTAGGCGTAAGCGCTTTCACAATATCAGCAGCCACCGATGGTTTTTCGGCAATGACTAAAGTTTTGGTTTGTGTTTCGCTCATGGACTTACTTTGTTAACAGTTTAATTAGAGTTCTAAAATCAAGGTTTGCAACTAGCTCAACCTAACTACATTTCACGCGCATTATGTCTAGAAAAATTCAAGCTCGCCAATCTGGTGTGCACGGACGCGGCGTTTTTGCCGTCCAATCTATCAAAAAAGGCGAGCGCATTATCGAATATAAAGGCGAGCTCATCACTTGGCGCGAAGCTTTAGATCGACATCCTCACGACCCTAATCAGCCCAACCATACCTTTTATTTTCATATTGACGATCTTTGCGTAATTGACGGTCGTGTCCAAGGGAACTCTGCTAAATGGATTAATCACTC
>CANBRV010000172.1 GCA_947372005.1 Comamonadaceae bacterium
GCGCTTAAAAAAGACACGGACAACTTAGACCTCGATGTGACAGAGGGTGACATCCTGATCCTGCGTAATTACGGCCCACAAGGTGCAGGCATGCCCGAGTCGGGGATGCTGCCGATTCCGACAAAGCTCGTCAAGCAAGGCGTGAAAGACATGATCCTTATCTCGGACGCCCTCATGAGCGGCACAAGCTACGGCGCATGCATCTTGCACGTCAGCCCCGAAGCGGCGATTGGTGGACCACTGGCGCTCGTGCAAACAGGCGACACGATTACGGTAGATGTGCCTGCTCGAACAATCAACTTGAATGTCAGTGATGCCGAACTATCTGACCGCAAAGCCATATGGGATAAGGCCTCTAGCAGTGTCAAGTCACGCTGGGAGCGCGGCTACGGCTTCATGTTTAAACAGCACGTGATGCAAGCCGACACGGGCTGCGATTTTGATTTTTTAGAAACGAGCTTTGGGGCTGCGGTGCCTGAGCCCGACATTCACTAAAGTGAATGTCTCAAAAATTCTTCACTAAATCACTTCGCAAAAAGTTGACTCTGATCCTCAAACGCCTTGAACTCCAAGGCGTTACATGAAGGATCGAAAAAGAACATCGTCGCTTGTTCGCCAACCATGCCTTTGAAGCGAGTCACTGGCTCTAGTTCAAACTTGACGTTGTGATCTCGCAGACGTTTTGCCAGCGCATCAAATTGCGCCATCGTCAGCACCACGCCGAAATGCGGTACGGGTACGTTGTGACCATCCACGTCGCTCGTTCGGCGTTCGCGAACCGTGTGCGACAAATGAGTCACGATTTGATGCCCAAAGAAATTGAAATCAATCCAATGTGGTGAGCTGCGTCCTTCTTCGCAGCCCATTACTTCGCCATAAAACTGACGTGCAGCAGCTAAATCGTGAACGGGAAAGGCGAGATGGAAAGGTTGGATGGTGTTCAACTCACAATCCCCAAATGCCAAGGCACAAATTCGTGATCACCAAGCCCGAGTAATTCGCTCTTCGTTGGCTCACCTGATGCGTGTTTCAAAATGGCATCGAAGATGACTTGCCCCATTTGCTGCATGTCATGCGTACCATCCAAAATGCCACCGCAGTTGATGTCCATATCCTCCGTGAGGCGCTGATACATAGGTGTGTTGCTGGCGAGTTTGATGGTAGGTGCAGGCTTGGAGCCAAACATGGAGCCGCGTCCTGTGGTGAAGCAAATCAAGTTCGCGCCGCTGGCAATTTGGCCTGTCACCGCCACGGGGTCGTAACCAGGAGAGTCCATAAATACAAAGCCGCGCTCCGTAATCGGCTCTGCATATTGATAGACCGCACGCAGCGGCGTCGTGCCCGCCTTCATGGCCGAACCGAGCGATTTTTCGATGATGTTGGCAAGGCCGCCTGCTTGGTTACCATACCCCACCACGCCATTAAATTGCACATTCGTGCCCTTGGTGTACTCCTGCCACCAAGCGAGTCGATCCAGCAGTTGCTGCCCCACCGCAGGCGAAACGGCACGGCGCGTCAGCATATGCTCCACGCCATGTATCTCGGGGGTTTCCGACAAGATGGCTGTGCCACCATGCCGTACCAAAATATCCATCGCAGCGCCCAGTGCAGGATTACACGTGATGCCAGAAAAGCCGTCCGATCCGCCGCACTCGAGGCCAATGCTGATGTAGCTTGCAGGCACAAGCGTACGTCTTGCCAGATTGACTTCGTCCAGCATGGCTTCCACCGCTTCAATACCAGCGCGGATAGACGCGCGCGTGCCACCGCTGTCCTGCATCACCATCGTGCGCATGAGTTGATTCGATTCAAGATTTTGCGACGCCATTAAGTCGGCGACTTGGTTGCGCTCGCACCCAAGCCCTACGACCAAAGCCCCGCCCACATTGGCGTGACGCGCATAGCCCGCAATCGTTCGACGCAGCAAATCGAAATGCGGACTGGGCGATGCCATACCGCAGCCCGTGGTTTGCGCAAAAGCAGCGACGCCATCAATGTGTGAATAATTTTTAAGCCGCTCAGGCGTAAAGTGCTCAGCGATTTTGTGAATCACGGTAGCCGAGCAATTAACCGATGAAAACAGCCCAATGAAGTTGCGTGTGCCCACGCGCCCACCTTTCCCGAGATCACCGCGCACATAACCCATAAAGTGTGCTTGTTCGCTCTCAGCCACATAGTCCACTGCGCGAATATCCGCACCAAACGCCAAGCGCTGCGCGTCCTGGTGGAAATCACCCACGCCAATGTTGTGCCCGTGTACATGCTCGCCAGCAGCAATATCCCGCGCCGCCACACCAATGGCGGTGTTGTATTTAAAAATTGTTTCGCCTTTGGCAATATCGCGTGCAGCAATTTTGTGACCAGCAGGGACTTGGGCGCGAAGACGGATGCCCTGCACCACCGCACCAATCGCCAACGCCTCTTTGGCAATCCAAACGTTGTCGTTGGCGTGAAGGTGAATCAGGCTCATTGTTAATTTTTCACGAGTTCTTTAAGCTTTAGCCGTTCAATCAACATCGTTTCTTTCGCATAGACCTGCGCCGCATATTTTTCGTAGTCTGCACCATCTAAGTACAGTACAGGTGCATCAATTTTTTCGCACGCAGCTTTGAACTCGGCACTTAACGTTGCCATACGAAAAGCTTGCCGCAAGCGTGCGGTAATGGCAGGATCTAGCCCTTTGGGAGCGCCTACGCCATTGGGCGCATCAACCACGACGTTGTAGCCGGCATCTTTTAACGTGGGGATTTCTTTAAATCTACCAACACGCTGCTCGCCCCAAGTTGCTAATAACCTGAGCTTGCCAGCCTCCACATGTGGCGCCCACGATGAGGAGTCTGCGAGCACATCCACATGCCCGCCCAATACAGCTTGCAGTGCATCGGCGCCACCTTTAAACGGCACATGCAAAAAGTTTGCACCTGCGCTCATGGCGAACTCTTCCATACCCACATGCGTTGCACCGCCGACTCCTGCATGTGCATAAGAAATTTTGCCAGGTTCAGCCTTGGCGGCACGAACCAAATCTTGCAGCGTCTTAAAACGACTGCCAACGGGTACCGCAATGCCAAACACTTGACCCGATGTGCGTGCAAGATAAGTAATGTCGCTGCGCGGGTCAATGGCGACTGAACCCAGCTGCGAAAAGCGAGTCACTGAAATTGGAATCTGTCCAACCGTATAGCCATCAGGCTTAGCAGAGAGCATGCTCTTCAATCCCAGCATGCCAGATGCGCCGACTTTGTTTTCAACCGCAATCGGTTGTCCCAAATCTTTGCTGGCTGCTGCACATAATGCACGCATGGTTGCGTCTGCCGTGCCGCCCGCTGGCCAAGGACAAATGAAAGTGATGGGGCGCTCTGGAAAGCTAGCAGCGCGTGCCTGAATCGCAACCAGCATAGGAACTACGCTGGCTGCCACAGAAGTGGTAAATTGACGACGGTTTAATTTCACTGGGGCCCCTTTGCTCTAGACTTATCTGACTATAGTCTAGAGCAAAAGCCCTGTGCATCAATCCAATTATTGCGCTTCTAAGTTAATAGACTTCGCAATCGCACGGTACATCGCTGTCTCTTTGGCATAAAAGCTATTTAGCTGTGCAAGACTCATAGGCGCGAGTAAGTAAGATCCCGAAGCCTCCAATTGCTTTTTGACTTCAGGATTCGCAAGCGCATCGTAGACTGATTTATGGAGCACAGCGGCGGCGCTATCCGGCACTTTTGCACCTGTTTGAACGCCCGCCCAGATGCTGAACGTAAAGTCTTCAAATCCGCGCACGGCCGTGATCAAAGGCAGCTTTGGAAAGCGCGGTGACGATGTCGTTGATGCGACCGATATGGCTTTCACGTTGCCTGCTTCTACGTAGCCAGGGACAGGTCCTGCGATTGGCAAAAACGCGAAATCAATTTGTCCACCGCCAAGCGCTTGCAGCACAGGTGCAAGGCCATTAAACGGCACGTGCAGACCTTTTGCGCCTGCTATTTGAATCATCTTCGCGCCCATGAGGTGATAGAGCGAGCCAATGCCCGTCGAGCCATACGAGAGGCCTTTGGCATCGGCTTTGAGTGCAGCCAAAAATTGCTCAGTGGACGCAGCGGGAAAGTCCTTGCGCACCGCCAACATCATGTCGCTGCGGCCTGCGACGGCAATCATGCGCACATCTTCGGGTTTGTTTTTAGCGGCTGACATACCTAGCGGTGTGAGGATGAGTTCAAGCGGCGAACCTGCAATAAGTGTGTAGCCATCGGGTGCAGCATTGGCAGCCTTGAGCACGCCTAGCGAACCCGCAACGCCCACCACATTTTCAACAATGATGGGTTGTCCTAAGTTGCTCTGCATCTCTTTGGACACGACACGCGCCACAAAGTCGGATGCGCCGCCAGCGGGGAAGGCAACAATCATGTTGATTGGCTTGCTAGGGAAGGCTTGCGCCATAACAGCGTGCGCGGCGACAAGCGAGAGGCTCGCGAGTAGCGTTTTGAGGACGATTGACAGTTTCATAGATGCTCCTTGATGAATAAAAATAAAGAATAGCCGAAAAATTTATGTAAATGCGAAATCTACTTCAGGCTTCTGCCCGCTCACGATGCGAGCGATGCTCTTGCCCGAGCCGCAGGAATGCGTCCAGCCCAATGTGCCATGGCCTGTGTTTAAAAAGAGGTTGCTAATTTTGCTGCGTCCAATAATGGGCACATTGCTTGGTGTTGCAGGACGAAGTCCTGTCCAAAATTGCGCCTGCGATGCATCACCCGCGCCAGGAAACAGTTCCTCCGTGCGCCGCACAATTGCTTCGCAGCGCACACGATTTAAATCGCGATCATAGCCATTGAACTCTGCTGTTCCAGCAATGCGCAGGCGATCACCCAAGCGCGAAAACACCAGCTTAAATTCGTCATCCGTCAGCGAGACTTGATGTGCATAGGTTGGGTCTTTCACAGGCATGGTGACCGAATAACCCTTGGCGGGATAAATCGGTAAGTTGATACCGAGCGGCTTGGCATAGAGGGGGCTCAAACTTCCCATCGCCAGCACATAAGCATCACCTTTGATGCGCTGAAAGCGCCCTTCGCTATCGGTAGCTTCGACGTGATCAATCTCACTGCCTACACCGCCCTTGTTACGTAGTGCGGTAATGGTATGGCTCATCAAAAACTCAACACCCATTTTTTTGCATTGCTCAACCAAGCCTCGGGCAAATTGATTGGCATCACCCGATTCGTCTTC
>CANBRV010000173.1 GCA_947372005.1 Comamonadaceae bacterium
TCCATTTTCATGCCGCCTTGATCGGGATTAACCTCTGCGCCTAGATTGGCTGCAAACGTCCAATGGTTGTGGCTTGCACGCGTTCCGCTATCGCTGTCTGGCGGATCTACTTGAACAGTACTGGCCAATCGCCAAACGCTCCACAGCCTCAGCAGTCCCAGCGGATAACGCGTTTCGCAAATCAAGCGAGGCAAAGATTGCGAGCCCAGCCGCGTGAGTCTTAGACGCAAACGTTGATCTTCGCCTCCCATGTGAATCAACACATCCATCTCTTCGCCCAGCTTGCCGCGCAGCTCTTGCGCCGTGGATAGCGTGAGCCGCTTGCGCGTCAGTTCGCGATACGCCAAGAACAGCCCCACCACGCCCGCGCCCATCAGCAAAAAGATGAGCACATAACCCAGACTCAATTGGTAATTGATGGTGGCCAGCATCAGCACCGCCACTGTCACCAGCATCATCCAACCTGCACGAGTAGGTAGCGCATAGATATTGTTTGCCGTGAGCACGTGCGTATCACTGGCTCGGCGGCGGTTCATCCATTTAGCCCACCACTTTGATTGGCGATTGTCCCAGCGTAGATTCAAGTGCATGAAGCGCCCAAACTCATAGCGTCAAAGCGGGATACTAGCCAGCATGGCGGCGAGTTGCTGCGCTGTGGCTCGGGTAGCGTTTGGCAAGTCGGCAAGCCTGTGTGCCATCACCGATTCGGCCACCGTTTTGACATCATCAGGACTGACAAAGTCACGACTAGAGAGGTACGCGAAGGCCTTGGCCGCGCGGAGTAAATTAATAGCAGCACGTGGACTGATACCCTGCACAAACCATTGCCCAGCACGGCTTGCGGCGACGATACGCTGCACATAGTCGAGCAGCGCGTCGCTAGCGTGCACACGCATGGCGGCTTGCTGCGCTTCAGCCAATTGCATTGCCGACATCACGGCAGGCATAGCTTCAATGGCCTTACGCGAGTCGAGTCCTGCCAGCAATTGGCGCTCGGATGCGCTATCGGGATAACCCAGCGAAAGGCGCATTAAAAAGCGATCAAGTTGCGACTCGGGCAGTGCATTCGTGCCCGCTTGATCGCGCGGGTTTTGTGTTGCCAGTACAAAAAATGGTGCGGGCAAAGCGCGGGTTTGGCCTTCAGCAGTTACTTGTTTTTCTTCCATCGCCTCTAACAGTGCACTTTGTGTTTTAGGGCTGGCACGGTTAATTTCGTCCGCCAGCAGCACCTGCGTAAACAATGGCCCCGCGTGGTAAATCCACTCCTCGCGGGCACGGTCGTAAATCGACACACCCGTCAAATCGGAAGGCATTAAATCGGCGGTGAACTGCACACGGTTAAACGAGAGTCCAAGGCTTTTGGCGAGTGCGTGCGCCAGCGTGGTTTTGCCAACCCCTGGCACGTCTTCTATCAACAAATGCCCATTGGCCAGCAAGCACGTGACGGCGAGACGGATTTGCGGCTCTTTGCCTACAATGACGGAGCTGATTTGATTCAATAAATTTTGCAATAGGGAGACGGACATGTGGTGGATTCTTTTATGTGTATTGGCGGTCGTTTTGGTTTATTTGCTCAGCTTGCCAGCAGCTTATACGGTGACGCGCTCTATTGTGATTGCAAAACCCATGCCCGAGGTATTTGCCTATGTGCGCGATTTTTCTAATTGGACCGCGTGGAGCCCGTGGGCGTTGCATGAACCTGGCCACACCGTCACGATTAACAATCCTAACGAACTAGGCGGCACTTATGCTTGGGATGGTCGCATGATTGGTGCTGGACAAATGCAGCACACGGGCATCACGCCAGGCGAGCGGTTAGACATTTTGCTCACGTTTTTGCGTCCATTTAAAAACACGGCCAAAGTGACCTGGACATTCAAAGCAACGGATGGCGGCACAGAAATCACATGGGATATGCAGTCGCAAATGCCGCTACCCATGCGCCCCATGCAAGGCTTTATTGCCAAGATGATTGGCAACGATTTCTCTCTAGGCCTTGCGCTTTTGCGTGGCAAGCTTGACCCTGCCAGCGAGCACCCCAGCATTACCTTTGATGGCGTGGTGGAACGCAGCGCACAAACCTATGTGACGGAGCACTTCGAGGGCACGCTAGTCAATATGCGCGGCGTGATGAAGCAAGCCTATCCGCGCCTGTGGCAAAGCTTGTCCAAAGACACCGAGCGCTGGGAGAAAAAACCCGCGATTGCCGCGTACCATAAAGTCAAATTTATGAAGGCCACCACCATCATGGATATGGGCTTTGCGGTGACACACTTAAAGGCTGGCGAGGCAGGCATTACCTTACCTGCGGGCAAATACTTTCAAATGACCCTACGCGGCAGTTACGATTTTTTGCCAAGCAGTTGGAACACCATTTATGGACAAGTCAAAATGCAAAAACTCAAAATCGACAAGCGCCGCCCTGCCCTTGAGGTCTATCAAATCAATCCGATGGAAGCGTCCCATAGCAACGAGTGGGTGACCCTGCTTTGCGTCCCAATTAAATAATCAAAACCCAATAAACATGCACGAAAAATTTCCAATGAACAATACCGCTTTTTATACTCACCCCGATTCGCTACGCCACGAAATGGGACGTGGTCATCCCGAGTGCCCCGAACGCATCAAAGCCATTGAAGCCAAGATGGATTCAAGCGGCCTCAACGCCCATGTCATGCGCCGCACCGCGCCAGAAGCCACGCTCGATCAACTGCTACTTGCACACACCGCCAGCCATGTACAAGAAACGCACCAAGCGGCGATGGATTTGGTGGAGCAGTTCGAGCAGAACGGTCTGCGCTATCTCCCGCTAGACCCCGACACCACGCTCAATCCGTATAGCTGGGGGGCCACGACTGGTGCGGCTGGCGCTGTGATTGCGGCAACGGATGCCGTCATGAAGGGCAGTGCTGCGGGGGGGTGCGACAACGCCTTTTGCGCGGTGCGCCCACCAGGCCATCACGCCACGCGCAGCAGATCGATGGGCTTTTGTTTCTTTAACCAAGTCGCAATTGGCGTGAAATACGTGATGGAACATTACGGCCTCACGCGCGTGGCGGTCGTGGACTTTGATGTGCATCACGGCAATGGTACAGAAGACATCCTGAGCAATGACGAACGCGTGATGATGTGCGGCATCTTTCAGCATCCGTTTTATCCGCACAGCGGCACAGGCATGGTCGCAGCCAATATGCACAACATCCCGATTGCGGCGCGGACTAAAGGCTCAGACATTTGCCAAGCGATCCGCGAGGGCTGGCTGCCAGAGCTAGACGCCTTCAAACCAGAAATCATTTTTATCAGCGCAGGTTTTGATGCGCACAAAGACGACGACCTCGGGCAACTCGGCATGACGGAGGCCGACTATGTGTGGATTACCAAAGAGCTAATGAAGATTGCGAATAAGCATTGCAAAGGACGCATTGTGTCGAGCCTTGAGGGCGGCTACAACCTCAATGCGCTGGCGAATAGTGTCGCGGCGCATGTCGAAGCCTTAGCTGGTATGGCTTAGCCAGTTTTAAGCTGCTCAAACGCCTCGTTAAAAAAATCAACCGAGCCAAAATTACCTGACTTCAGCGCAACGTGCAACTCGCCTACATTCGTAATTGCGTGCGTCCAAGGTACGCCTGGCGAGATCTGCGGGCCGATGCGTAGTTGCTTGACGCCCAGCGCCTGCACACAAGCGCCCGATGTTTCACCGCCTGCCACGACTAGCTGACGCACGCCTAGGTCAACCAAACCTTTGGCAATCGCTGACAACGCGTGCTCGATGAGTTCACCCGATTTTTCGACGCCCAGTTTGGCTTGCACGGCTTTGACTTGCTCGGGCGTTGAGGTGGCATAAACCAATAGCGGCTTTGATATCGATTTAGCAAACTGCTCTTTTGCCCACGCCAGTGCCTGCTCGGTCACATCTGCGCCTGCTATCAATTGCTGCGGATCGACGTGGAAAGAGCTACCACCTTGCGCCATAAATTTGGCAACCTGCGCGTTGGTCGCAACCGAGCAACTGCCCGACACAATGGCTTGCAAGCCTTGCGGGGCGGGCAGTTTAGAGGCTTTTGCAATATCTTCTGCAGTCGCATGGATGCCAAAATTTTGTGGCAAGCCAATCGCGATGCCAGAGCCTGCGGTGATAAGCGGCATGTTCTTCCAAGCTTTCCCAGCTTCGACGAGTTCAGCATTGCTGGTCGCATCGACGATGGCCATGCTGATACCGCTGGCTTGCAACTCGGCGATGCGAGCCGTAATGACCGCGCTTCCTGCTGCTACGGTTTTGTAATCAATCAAACCCACTTTTCGCTGGGTCTGGGCTTGCAGTACGCGCACCAAGTTGGAGTCCAACATCGGCGTGAGCGGATGATTCCGCATGCCCGATTCGTGCAGCAGCTCATCCCCCACGAATAAATAGCCTTTGAAAATGGTACGCCCGTTGTCGGGGAAGGCAGGACAAGCAATGGTGAAGTTGGTTTGTAGCGCATCCATCAAGGCATCTGTGACGGGACCAATATTGCCTGCATCCGTGCTATCGAAGGTCGAACAGTATTTGAAATAGATTTGCAAAGATTCGTTGCTTTGGCCCTGCGATTGAAGCCATGCAAGAGCCTGTAACGATTGAGCTACAGCATCACTAGCTGGAATGGTGCGAGATTTCAGCGCCACCACAACGGCATCCACATCAGCCCAAGCATCAAAATTAGTAGACTCTGTCGGTACGCCAATGGTTTGCACCACACGCATGCCACCGCGCACCAAGTTGTTGGCTAAGTCGGTCGCGCCTGTAAAGTCGTCAGCAATGCAGCCGAGTAAAACTCTAGACATCTTTATTTCATCAAACTCGGCAACCACAAACTAATTTGCGGAAACGCAATGAGGATAGCCAATACACCAATCATGATGGCAACAAACGGCCAGCAACCTTTAAAAATGTTACCAAGGCCAACGTTAGGTAGTAATGAATTGATAACAAATAGGTTCATCCCCACGGGCGGTGAGATAAGTCCAATTTGCACAATCATGACAATCAGCACGCCAAACCACACAGGGTCAAAACCCAGCGCTTGTACGATGGGGAAAAACAGTGGAATAGTGAGCAAGACCATTGTCAGCTCTTCCATTACCGTGCCTAGCACGATGTAGATCAGCATCATCGCAACAATGATCATGGTGGGCGAGAGACCAAGGTGCGT
>CANBRV010000174.1 GCA_947372005.1 Comamonadaceae bacterium
GGTCGTACGCTTTGGCTTGGCCACCAAATTTGGCTGCCAAAACAGTGGTAATAGCCGCTGTCAGTGTTGTCTTGCCGTGGTCAACGTGTCCAATTGTCCCTACGTTCACGTGGGGCTTGGTGCGTTCAAATTTTTCTTTTGCCATGATGGCTTCCTTTTCAATTAAGAGCAATGCCCGTGGTTAGGTTTAACGTCTGCATCACATCACGTATCACCTGCCACGGGCAGCAAGCGGTGTGTGATCGCAGACAACTAAAAACTAAATCGCTGTCGCCTTACTTAGCACGAGCAGACATAATGGCTTCCGACACATTTTTCGGCGCTTCCGAATAGTGCTTGAATTCCATCGAATAAGTAGCTCGGCCTTGTGACATCGAACGCAGCGTAGTGGAATAGCCAAACATTTCAGACAATGGCACTTCAGCGCGAATCGCCTTACCACCACCAACCATGTCTTCCATCCCTTGCACCATACCGCGACGGCTTGACAAATCACCCATCACGTTACCCGCATAGTCTTCTGGCGTCTCAACTTCCACGGACATCATCGGCTCAAGAATAACAGGGCTTGCTTTACGGCAACCTTCTTTGAAACCAAAGATAGCAGCCATTTTGAACGCCAATTCGTTCGAGTCAACGTCGTGGTACGAACCGAAGTGCAATGTGACCTTCACGTCTACAACTGGGTAGTTAGCCAAAACGCCTTGCGTCACGGCTTCCATAATGCCTTTTTCCACCGCTGGGATGTACTCACGTGGCACCACACCACCCTTGATCGCATCGATAAACTCAATGCCTTTGCCCATTTCGTTAGGCTCAATCTTGAGCACAACGTGGCCGTATTGACCTTTACCGCCAGACTGACGCACAAACTTGCCTTCTGCATCTTCCACTGTCTTGCGGATGGTTTCACGGTACGACACTTGAGGCTTACCGACATTCGCCTCCACGCCAAATTCGCGCTTCATACGGTCAACAATAATCTCAAGGTGCAACTCACCCATACCAGCAATGATGGTCTGACCAGACTCTTCGTCTGTGCGAACGCGGAACGATGGATCTTCTTGCGCCAAGCGATTCAGGGCAATGCCCATCTTCTCTTGGTCAGCCTTTGTCTTTGGCTCCACAGCCTGAGCAATCACGGGCTCAGGGAACACCATCTTCTCCAACGTCACGATGCTATCTGGATCGCACAAAGTCTCGCCTGTGATCACATCCTTCAGACCGATACAAGCAGCGATGTCGCCAGCCACAATTTCGTCGACCGATTCGCGCTCATTCGCGTGCATTTGCACGATACGACCAATACGCTCTTTACGACCTTTGATCGGGTTGTAAACACTGTCGCCAGATTTCAAAACACCCGAGTACACACGCACAAATGTCAGCTGACCAACAAACGGATCAGTCATTAACTTGAATGCAAGCGCAGAGAACTTCTCTTTATCGTCTGCCTTGCGTGTTGTTGGCTGCTCATTTTCATCCATACAAGTCACAGGAGGAATATCCACCGGGCTTGGCATGTATTCAACGACCGCATCTAGCATGGCTTGCACGCCCTTGTTTTTGAACGCAGAGCCGCACAGCATAGGCTGGATTTCACTGGCGATCGTACGCTGACGAATGGCCGCTTTGATTTCTTCTTCGGTCAGCTCGCCACCTTCCAAATACTTGTTCATCAGCTCTTCAGACGCTTCAGCAGCCGCCTCAACGAGCTTCTCGCGGAACTCATTAGCCTTGTCGACCAAGTCAGCGGGAATGTCGCCGTATGTGAACGTCACGCCTTTATCAGCCTCGCTCCACAAAATCGACTTCATTTTGACAAGGTCAACCACGCCAGCAAAGCCTTCTTCCGCACCGATTGGGATCTGGAGCGGCACCGGATTAGCCTTCAAGCGCAACTTCATCTGGTCATAGACCTTGAAGAAGTTTGCACCCGTACGGTCCATTTTGTTGACAAAAGCCAAACGCGGCACTTTGTACTTGTTAGCCTGGCGCCAAACAGTCTCAGACTGCGGCTGCACGCCGCCCACGGCGCAGTACACCATGCACGCGCCGTCAAGCACGCGCATTGAGCGCTCAACTTCAATCGTGAAGTCAACGTGTCCAGGGGTATCAATGATGTTAATACGGTGCTGGTCAAAGCTTTTACTCATGCCAGACCAGAAGCAAGTGGTGGCAGCAGACGTGATCGTGATCCCGCGCTCTTGCTCTTGCTCCATCCAGTCCATGGTGGCCGCGCCATCATGCACCTCACCAATTTTGTGGTTCACGCCCGTGTAGAAAAGCACACGTTCGGTTGTGGTTGTTTTGCCTGCATCAATGTGTGCAGAGATTCCGATATTGCGGTAGCGTTCAATGGGGGTGGCGCGTGCCATAATTTTTTCCTTTAAAGCTGCAAACAACCCACATGGGTCGCTTGCAATCAAGTGGTTTAGAAACGAATTTCTTAGAAGCGGAAATGCGAGAACGCTTTATTGGCTTCAGCCATGCGGTGAACTTCATCACGCTTCTTCATAGCTCCGCCGCGACCCTCAGTCGCCTCAAGCAACTCATTGCACAAACGCTGCGCCATAGATTTCTCGCTACGCTTGCGTGCAGCTTCTTTAATCCAGCGCATAGACAAAGCCAAGCGGCGCACAGGGCGCACTTCGACTGGGACTTGGTAGTTTGCACCACCAACACGGCGGGACTTCACTTCAACCATTGGCTTGACGTTGTCAATAGCCAAGGCGAAAGCCTCCATTGGCGGCTTTCCAGTTTTCTTTTCCATTGCTTCAAGCGCGCCATAAATGATGCGCTCTGCAACTGCTTTTTTACCGCTTTCCATAATCACATTCATGAATTTGGAGAGCTCGATATTGCCAAATTTTGGGTCCGGCAGAATAATACGTTTAGGGACTTCGCGACGACGTGGCATGGTTTCACCTCTTAAATCTTGCTTCAGTGGATGCGCTTTTGCGCAATCAACAGGTCATAAGACCTTCACTTACTCGATTCGCCTTCGACATTGAAGGTTGGAATCACTACGTTATTTTTGCGCCACGCAAAAATAACACCTGAAATACATTTTTATTTAGCTTTTGGCTTTTTTGCACCGTATTTGGAGCGTGATTGCTTGCGATCTTTCACGCCTTGCAAATCGAGCGATCCACGAACGATGTGGTAACGCACACCTGGCAAGTCTTTTACACGGCCGCCGCGAACTAACACGACGCTATGCTCTTGCAAGTTGTGTCCCTCACCGCCAATGTAAGAAATCACCTCAAAACCGTTGGTTAAACGGACTTTGGCAACCTTACGCAGAGCGGAGTTAGGCTTTTTAGGTGTCGTTGTATAGACACGAGTGCAGACGCCACGGCGCTGCGGTGAGTTCTGCATCGCAGGACTCTTGGACTTGACGGTTTCCACCTCTCGTCCATGGCGAATCAATTGATTGATAGTTGGCATTGTTAAACGTCCCTAAACGCTAAAAGATTAGAATAATCTTCTCCGCCCCAAAAGCGGAAAAGCCTTCCATTATAGCCATTTTTAACGGAGTTGCCACTGCAGGTGGCATTCAAGCGCTTCGTTTTACGAGGGCTTTTGCCGTTCACGAACCGACATCATCGGCAAAAGCTATTTCAAACTTAAATTCGCTTTTCAGTCACGGCATCAAACAAATGCACTTTATCGGCCTGAATAATGAGCCCAACAATGTCATCGGGCTGAACATTGGTACGGCCGTGCAGCACGACAACCAGCTGCGATTCGCCAACTTGCACCAGCAACTCTGTCTCTGCGCCCGTTGGCTCAACAACGACAACTTTAGCCGAGACAGCACCCGGACCGACGGCACCAATACTGATATCAGTAGGACGAATGCCATAGTGGACGCCACGCCCCTCGGCGAGCGCCGCCTGCGGAACAGGCCACTGCGCGCCCTGCGCATTCACGCAAGCCATGCCAGCCGTTCCTTGCAGCACATTCATGGCTGGGGAGCCAATAAATTGCGCAACAAACAGATTTTGCGGATGGTCAAATAGCTCTAGTGGTGTTCCGATTTGCTCAACGATACCGTCGTGCATCACCACAATACGATCCGCCATGGTCATGGCCTCAATTTGATCGTGCGTTACGTAAACCGTTGTCGTTTTTAAGCGCTGATGCAACGCCTTAATCTCGGCACGCATCGCAACCCGCAGCTTGGCGTCCAAGTTGGAAAGTGGCTCATCAAACAAAAACACTTTCGGGTCACGCACAATCGCTCGGCCCATGGCAACACGCTGACGCTGTCCACCTGATAACTCACGCGGAAAGCGATGCAACAGCGAGTCCAGATTCAAAATTTTGGCAGCACGATTCACGCGCTCGCTCGTCTCGCCTTGGTCAGCGTTGCGTAACTTCAGGCTAAATGCCATGTTTTCACCGACCGTCATGTGCGGATATAGCGCATAGCTTTGGAACACCATGGCGATATCACGGTCCTTGGACTCCATATCGTTCACCACGGTGCTATCAATCGAGATCTCGCCGCCTGTGATCTCCTCTAAGCCAGCCAGCATGCGTAGCAGCGTCGATTTACCGCAACCTGATGGCCCGACCAACACAACGAACTCGCCATCAGCAATATCAAAACTGATGCCATGAATGATTTTTGCCGCTCCAAATGATTTTTGGATATTGTTAAACGTTAGCGATGCCATGAGTTTGTTCCTAAATTCTTAAATCGCTTAGCTCTTCACGGCGCCAGCCGTCAGTCCAGAGACCATATAGCGTTTGAAGGTGTAATAAATAGCAGCAGGGGGCAAAGCGTAAACGCAGCCAGTCGCCATTAACACCTCCCATGGAGAGTCATCAGAGCCCAAAAAATTCCCTAATGCCACTGAAAGTGTCAAGTCCGACTCTTTAGAGAGTAATAAAAACGCATACAGATATTCGTTCCACGCTAGCAGTAGCGAATAAATCCCCACCGCCACCATCGAGGGGACCATCAGCGGCAAATACACCAAACGAAACAGCTGAAGCGGCGTTGCGCCATCCATACGAGCAGCCTCATCAAGCTCAAATGGCAATTTATCAGAGGCTTGTTTAAGCACCCAAATGCAATACGGCGAAGCAATCGTGACCATCGCCAA
>CANBRV010000175.1 GCA_947372005.1 Comamonadaceae bacterium
ACGGCCGCATTAGCATCCGATTCATCTGCGGCAGACTACTTATTCGTTAGATTGCGCGGCGCGAAAGCAGCAGTGGATAGCGCGCTAGGCCTTATTCAACAAGATGTGCAGACCGCTGGCGGTACGGCAACGGCAATGAGTGCAGCCGCGGCCGCAGAGGATTGGCGCACTGCCAACAACCACCTGATGCCGTTTTTTACCAAAGCACCTGCGGATGATCTGTGCTTGTGGCGGCTCTCGATTGCAGGGACGACGCCTGCGCTGGATGTACCTCATCCGCAATATATTGAATGGCAGGGTGCCCAGAGGTGGCTGTGGGCAAGGTCTACAGAAGGGGCTGCTCTGCAAGCCATAGCCCATGCGGCAGGCGGGCATGCGACCTTGTTTAAAGCAAGCCAAGCATTGAGCGAGACGGATAAAGCTAGCTCTATCTTTCAACCGCTTGCGCCTGTTCTGGCAAAAATTAATCAAGGATTACGCGAGCAGCTCGATCCGCACCAAGTTTTTAACACGGGGAGAATTTAAAAATGAGCACGACCGAAACCACGCCCTCGATGCAAAGCGCTGGAGCCGCTGTCGGCGGCGCAGGCAACGCCATGCCCATGCCGCCCACATTTGCCAACGTGGCAGACGAGCGCCTGCACCGTAAGCAGCGCCTCGCGGCCAGCTTTCGCATCTTCTCGCGCTTTGGTTTAGATGAAGGCGCAGCAGGTCACATTACGGTGCGTGACCCCGAGTTTCCGACCACGTTTTGGGTCAATCCCTTTGGCGTGCACTTCAGCCAAGTCAAGGTCAGTAATTTGATTCGCGTCGATCACCACGGTGAAATTGTCGAGGGCACACATCCGCTGAATCGCGCGGCGTTTGCCATTCACTCGCGCATTCACGAGGCGCGCCCCGATGTAATGGCCGCCGCGCATACGCACGGCATCCATGGCCGCGCGTTTTCCATGCTGGGCAAACCGCTGTCGATGATTAGCCAAGATGCCTGCGCGTTTTACAACGACCATGTGCTGTATGACGACTATGGCGGCGTGGTACTGGATTTAGAAGAAGGTGTGCGCATTGCCAAGGCACTGGGTAAAAACAAAGCGGCTGTGCTGCGCAATCACGGCTTGCTCACGACAGGTGGCTCGATTGAATCCGCGGCATGGTTTTACGTCAGTATGGAGCGCAATTGCCAAGTGGAGCTCTTGGCGCATGCGGCGGCGAATGGGCAGCCGCTACGCGAAGTACCCGAGGCCGCGCGTGTGCAAGCGTTTGGCGTAGTGGGCACAGAGTATTCGGGCTGGTTTCAGTTTCAATTACTGTATGCACGGGCTCTAAAAGAGAATCCAGACTTTTTGGATTAAACCTAAGCTGTAGCTACTAAAATCGCGTCCATGATTCGCACTTTACTTAAATCCAAAATCCACCGCGTGGCGGTCACTCAGTGCGAGCTGCACTATGAAGGCTCTTGCGCTATTGACGAAGATTTGCTGGATGCGGCTGATATTGCTGAGAACGAACAAATCCACATTTGGAACATTAACAATGGTGAGCGCTTTATTACTTACGCTATTCGTGGTGAGCGTGGCTCAGGCATGATTTCCATTAACGGTTCGGCAGCACGCCGAGCTAGCGTGGGCGACCTAGTCATCATCGCCAGCTTTGCGGGTGTCGGCGAATCGGCAGTTGCTGCGCACAAGCCCAAGCTGGTATTTGTGGACGATCAGAACAAACAAACCGAGCTGCGCGATCACGTGCCGCTGCAAGCGTCTTAAGCCACGCGCCTCTCAACTCGCTTGCTTCGTCAGATCCATCCATGCAAACCACGCTCGCACCTGAGTTTGCCCACACTCCAGACGGCGAAGCGGCCAAAGCCATTTTGGGCAAGTGCGTGCACTGCGGCTTTTGTACGGCGACTTGCCCAACCTATCAACTTCTGGGCGACGAGTTAGACGGACCACGTGGCCGTATTTACCTCATCAAGCAGGTGCTGGAAGGCGCAGAGCCCACTCGCAAAACGCAGCAACATTTAGATCGTTGCCTGACTTGCCGCAATTGCGAGTCGACCTGCCCAAGCGGTGTGCAGTACGGCAATCTGGTTGATATTGGGCGAAAAATTGTCGATAGCAAAGTCGAGCGCCCATTGACCGAACGCTTGATGCGTGGGGCACTCAAGCATGGTTTGAATTCAAGTTTGTTTGCGCCCGCTATGGCCGTAGGCCAAATGGTGCGTGGCTTACTGCCAAGTAGCCTTAAAAATAAAATCCCCGCGAAGCAAAAAATGCGTGCCATGCCCACGCGCGAGCATGTGCGAAAAATCATCATGCTGGCAGGTTGTGTGCAACCTGCCATGCTGCCCAATATCAATGTCGCGACGGCGCGGGTCTTGGATGCGGCGGGGATCCAAACATTGGTTTTATCGGCGTCTAAATGTTGCGGCGCGATTAACTTTCATTTGAATGACCAAGAGGCGGCGAAAGTGCAAATGCGCGCCAATATCGACGCGTGGTGGCCTGCGATTGAAGCAGGTGCCGAGCACATTGTGATGAATGCTTCGGGCTGTGGCGTGATGGTGAAGGATTACGGTCACGCGCTTGCAGGTGAGGCTGCCTATGCCGCAAAAGCTAAGCGCGTGAGTAGCCTCACCGTGGACTTGATCGAACTTTTGCCAGCGCTATTGCCAGAGATCGTTAAAAACCTCGACAAACTTAGCCCGCAAGGTTCTGCTTTGCCGCGCCTCGCGTATCACCCGCCTTGCACCTTGCAGCATGGACAACAGCTCAAAGGCGGCGTGGAGATGCACCTACGCAAGCTCGGATTTGATGTCCAGGTCTCCGCGCTGGAATCCCATTTGTGCTGCGGCTCGGCAGGTACCTACTCTGTGCTCAATCCCGACATTGCCTACACCTTGCGCGATCGCAAACTAAACGCATTGCCAAACGCCGATGTGATCATTAGCGCCAATGTGGGCTGCATCACGCATTTGCAAAGCGGCTCTAACATTCCCGTGCGGCATTGGGTTGAAGTGCTGGACGATGCG
Source organism: Comamonadaceae bacterium (assembly GCA_947372005.1). Lineage (GTDB taxonomy): Bacteria > Pseudomonadota > Gammaproteobacteria > Burkholderiales > Burkholderiaceae_C > JASGCK01. The sequence goes on from CANBRV010000175.1 coordinate 3,029, forward strand.
CTCGCCAATAATTAGGTAGGAGACCCCGTATGACGAATCAAATAGCAAATACCGCCTCCCCAGAACTCACGGGTGTTTACGGCGCGGGCAAGCTCACGCCTACCGCACCGCGTAAGCCCATTAGTTTGCCGCGCTTGCAGGCGCTGCATAAAAGCGGGGAAAAGATCACGATGGTTACGGCCTACGATGCCACCTTTGCGGCGGTGGCAGACGCGGGAGGTGTGGAATGCATCTTGGTTGGCGACTCGCTGGGCATGGTGTGCCAAGGATTGCCTAGCACGCTGGGCGTGAGTTTGCAGGATATGTGCTATCACGTGGCCAGCGTATCGCGCGGCCTGCACCGTATGACGGCCAGCGGTCAAGGCACGGCGTGGCTCATCGGCGATATGCCCTTTGGGGCGTACCACTTATCGCCCGCGCAAGCATTTGAAAGCGCCACCCAGCTGATGCAAGCAGGTGCACACATGGTCAAGCTAGAAGGGGGAGGCTGGACGACTGAGACGGTTCAATTTTTAGTTGAACGCGGCATTCCTGTTTGTGCGCACCTTGGGCTGACACCACAAACTGTGCATGCGCTCGGTGGCTACCGCGTGCAGGGCCGAGACGACGCAGGCGCAGATAAATTGATTGCTGACGCGTTGGCGCTAGAAGCTGCAGGCGCGCAACTCTTGGTGCTGGAAATGGTGCCTGCCGCGTTGGCGGCCAAGCTCACCAAGCTACTCACCACCTGCATCACGATTGGTATTGGTGCGGGTGTGGACTGCGACGGCCAAGTGCTGGTTCTGCACGACATGCTGGGCATGAACCTTGGCAAAATGCCGCGATTTGTGCACAACTTTATGGCGGACGAGCGAAATAGCGAGCACAGCATCCAAGGCGCGTTTGCTACGTATGTGGCGGCGGTGAAGGACAAAAGCTTCCCCGATAACAAGCTACACGCATGGTAATTTTTCATACGATTCAAGAGCTACGCGCTTATCTCACAGAGCGCAAACATTTAAAACGTGGTCTTGTACCCACCATGGGCAATTTGCACGCAGGGCATTTGGCGCTCATCAAGCAAGCGAAGGCGAACAGCGATTTAGTTATTGCCACCATCTTCGTTAATCGCTTGCAGTTCTTACCGCACGAAGATTTTGACTCCTATCCGCGTACTTGGGATGACGACGTGCAGGCCTTATCTGATGCGGGTTGCGACATCTTGTTTGCTCCAAATGAGGCTGAGCTTTATCCAGAGCCGCAAACTTACAAAGTCCACCCCACGCCAGCACTTGCGGACAAACTGGAAGGCGAATTTCGCCCCGGATTTTTTACGGGTGTCTGCACCGTGGTGATGAAGCTGTTTCAAATCGTACAGCCCGACGTGGCTGTGTTTGGCAAAAAAGATTACCAACAGCTTGCCGTCATTCGAGGCATGGTGCGCCAGTTTGCTCTGCCAATGCAGATCTTGGCGGGCGAGACATTGCGTGCGGACGATGGACTTGCGCTCAGCTCGCGCAACCGCTATTTGAGTGTGGATGAGCGCCAAGCGGCCACCTCCTTATCGAAGACACTTCGCGCGATGGCAGATGCCGCGCAAGCACCAAACGCCGACATTCAAAAAATTGAGACTCATGCTCTGCAAGCTATGCGGGATAAGGGCTGGCAGCCAGACTACCTCACGATCCGCACACAGCATGGCTTAGAAGCCATCGACCCTGCAAGGCGCGAACCTTGGGTTGTGCTGGGTGCGGCACGGCTGGGCAAGACGCGCCTCATCGACAACCTCGAGTTTTAGAGGGCGTCATTCCCGCGAAGGGGGAATCCTGCGTGATATCCAGCAGGGGCGCTCATGCCCGTGACCACTTCAAACGGCGCACCCACCAGCACATTGGCATCGGGTAGTTTGGGCGGCAAGAGCGGCTCGCCGTAAGGGGTGCCTTTGGGCATCGTCCACGTGATGGTGCGCCAATACTCGTGGCGCTGCGTGCCAAACGCCACTTCGGGCACGTGCTTTCCCTTGGTCTCAGCAACGGCTTGCGCATCAATTTTTTTATTGCCGCAGCTGCTTAAAACTTTGACCGATT
>CANBRV010000176.1 GCA_947372005.1 Comamonadaceae bacterium
AACGCTAGATGAACCTGCTGAATCGGTGTTCTTTTCTGCGGTTGAGTTAGCGGTTTCAATGGAGCCAATCGGCACTGCGCCTAGCAAACCCAGCCAAGCATTTATCTACCGAGGCCTATGCGGCAAATTTTGGAAATGGATGTGAACGACATGACTGATATTCGCAAAGTTGATGCCCTGATCAACCATTACGGCGAGAGCCACACCAACCCCGCCAACGAGCTGATTCACTTCATCGCCATACCGCTCATCATGTTGAGCCTGTCGGGCTTGCTATATGCCATCCACCCCTTCGTGCTATACGCATTTTTGGCAGGCAGCTTTATTTACTATGCCAGACTGTCTGCCGTATTTTTAATCACCATGTTGATATGGTCAGCATTGATACTGTGGTTCATTCAATGGATGGGAGCGCAATTGGTCACGCTATCCGTTGCGATCTTCGTTGGCGCTTGGGTATTGCAATTTATCGGTCACAAGATCGAAGGCAAAAAACCTTCCTTCTTTGAAGATATTCAATATCTATGGGTGGGGCCGCTGTTTGTGCTGTCTAAGTTGTTCGTCAAAGTTGGCATCAAGTGGTAGCTGGCGCAGCTTTTTAGATGTTCTGTCGCATCATTAGCACTCTTGCTTGACGAGTGCTAATTTTCGTGTATCCTCGGGTTTTCCCTTGCATTTCATGTTTTAGGAGAATCTATGACATCACAAGCTCTTGCACTGACTGCGCCAGTTAAATCCTGGGGTTTGATTCCGCCACTGGGCAATTTGGAAGCGTATATCTCAGCTATCCACAACTTGCCGTTACTGACTCTGGAAGAAGAGCAGCAATTTGCCACATCGCTCAAAGAGACAGGCGACCTAGAAGCCGCTCGTAAGCTGGTGCTATCGCATTTGCGTGTGGTGGTGTCTGTGTCTCGCCAGTACTTAGGCTATGGTTTGCCGCACGCTGATTTGATTCAAGAAGGCAATGTCGGTCTTATGAAGGCAGTAAAGCGTTTCGATCCCACGATGGGCGTGCGTTTGGTCAGCTATGCCATGCATTGGATTAAGGCCGAAATTCACGAGTACATCATCAAAAACTGGCGTATGGTCAAAGTGGCAACCACTAAAGGGCAACGCAAGCTATTCTTCAATTTGCGTTCGATGAAACAAGCACTCATTGCGCAGTCCAACCACGATATGTATGGCCTGCACGCAGGTGATGAAGCGCTGGGCGATGAAGTGATGACATCAAACGCCAACCGCACAACACTGTCGGATAAAGACGTAGCAGCCATGTCGAAAAAGCTCAACGTCAAGCCCGAAGAAGTGCGCGAGATGGAGCGCCGCATGTCGGGCGGTGATGTGGTGATTGACCCCACCAGCGACAGCGACGATGAGGCATACGGACCTATTCATTACCTCAGTGACGAGCGTTTTGACCCTGTACAAACGCTTGAGAACAACGAGCGCGACACCATGGCAACAGATGGCGTGGCAAGTGCATTGGCCGCGCTTGATGAACGCAGCCGTCGCATCGTGACCGAGCGTTGGCTCAAAGTCAACGACAACGGCACGGGGGGCATGACGCTACATGATCTGGCGGCGGAATACGGCGTGAGCGCTGAGCGCATTCGGCAGATTGAAGTAGCAGCAATGAAGAAAATGAAGACGGCGCTATCGGCATAATAGGCACATGACAAAAAACAATGAATCCTTGGTGGATGTTGGTACTCCAATGTCCGTCAAAATCCGGGAGCGGATCAAAGCTTCCAAAAAAAGATTTCACGCCAACGACAACATTGCCGAGTTCATCAATGACGGCGAATTACCTGTCCTGCTAGACGAAGTGACGACAAAGATGCAGGCCGTACTAGAGAGTATGGTCATTGATTTAGACCACGACCACAACACCAACAATACGGCTCGGCGCGTCGCCAAAATGTATATTAACGAGGTGTTTAAAGGACGTTACGTTCCTGCACCTACAGTCACCGAGTTCCCCAACGTCGGTCATCTCAACGAGCTGATGATCGTCGGACCCATCACCGTGCGCAGTGCTTGCAGCCACCACTTTTGTCCCGTGATTGGCAAAGTCTGGATCGGCGTCATGCCTAACGAGCACACCAACGTGATTGGTCTGTCCAAGTACGCAAGGCTTGCCGAATGGGTCATGAATCGCCCGCAAATTCAAGAAGAAGCTGTCGTGCAATTGGCAGATCTCATTCAAGACCTCACCCAACCCAACGGGCTTGCGCTTGTCATGGAAGCCAGCCATTTTTGTATGCACTGGCGTGGCGTTAAAGATATGGACAGCAAAATGATTAACTCCGTCATGCGCGGAAGCTTTTTAAAAGATGCCAATTTGCGCCGCGAATTTTTAGCCCTGCTGCCACAAAGAACCTAGGGCCCTTCACTTTTAGAAAGATCATCATGCTCGTTCGTCTTCTGTACGTCAGCCGTTGCATTAGTAACTCCGCCGAGACCGTTGAATCCATACTGAGTCAATCGCGCTTGCACAATCCAGGCTTGGGTATCACTGGCATTTTGTGCCATAGCGGTAATATTTTTTTACAAGCTATTGAAGGAGGTCGCGGCGCGGTGAGTGAGCTCTACAACCACATCAGCCGTGATGCTCGCCACACCGACGTGGTGCTGTTGCACTACGAAGAAATTACTGAACGTCGCTTTGGTGGTTGGACGATGGGACAGGTCAACCTCTCAAAAATAAACACTACCGTCTTGATGAAATACTCGGAGTTGCCACAGCTCGATCCTTACTCTGTTTCTGGCAAAGTTTCGCTAGCTTTGCTCGAAGAGCTTATGGCGACAGCATCGATCATTGGTCGCTCTTAGTCAATGCCACTTTCAGCGCTCGCTCTCGTCGTAGCGGCCGCAATCATCCACGCTACTTGGAATTTTTACGCTAAACGTGCGGGCGGTGATGCCAGATTTGGCTTGCTCTCCTGCATTTATCTCATGCTCTTTTGGGCACCACTTGGCCTCTATCTTGGCTGGGACGTTATACCCACGTGGGGGCAGCGCGAATGGTGGTTTATGTTTTGGAGCGCGGTCACGCACGTCGGCTATTACGTGTTTTTGCTCAAAGGTTATCGCGTTGCCGATCTCACCGTTGTGTACCCCATTGCTCGCGGATCAGGACCCGTGCTCTCCAGCATGGCCGCTATTTTGTGGATGAGCGAGAGCCTCACGCCACTTGGCCTAGCGGGCTTACTAGGTGTGGTTTGCGGCGTATTTTTGATTGCAGGTGGCCTAAAAATTTTGCAACGTGCCACGCACGCACACAACGCAGACGAATCGCGTAAGCTCAAAGCTGGCCTGGCTTATGGGCTCATCACAGGCTTGTGGATTGCCAGCTACACCGCCATTGACGGCTACGCAGTTAAGTTCTTACTGGTTAGTCCTATTTTGCTGGATTACATGAGCAACTTCATTCGTATTCCGCTCTACCTCCCGCTGATTTGGAAGGACAGATATACGCTGCTCCCCGTTTGGAAAACCTACTGGAAGCCATGTCTCTTTGTTGCCGTGGCGGGTTCGATTGGCTACACGCTCGTCCTCTACGCGGTGCAGATCGCGCCGCTCTCGCACGTGGCACCTGCACGCGAAGTCTCCATGCTCTTTGCTGCCCTCATTGGCGGGCATTTGCTGGGCGAAGGTGACCGCAAAGCACGCATTGCAGGTGCGTGCCTGATTGCGTTAGGTGTGGCCGCGCTAGCCTTTTAAATTGGTTTTATAAAGTTTAAACATGACTCCACTTTTTCAAGCTCAGCATCTCGTTAAATCCTACGGTGCTAACCGCGTGGTCGATGACCTCTCTTTCCACATTGCGCCCGGTGAATGCTTCGGCATCATTGGTCCGAACGGCGCAGGCAAAACCACCACGCTCAAAATCTGCCTAGGTCAAATTCACGCTTATAGTGGCTCTGTCACCGCATTCGGACTCGATGTTCCGAGCAACCTACTCGCCGTCAAAGCACGCATGGGTGTGGTCAGTCAATTCGACACACTCGACCCTGATTTTTCCTGCGAAGAAAACATCCTTGCCTATGGCCGCTACTACGGCATGAGCGACCACGCCATCAAAGAGCGCATCCCAAAATTACTCGACTTCGCCGCACTCACGCACAAAGCCAAAGCAAGGCCTGGTGAGCTCTCAGGCGGCATGAAACGGCGCTTGTCGCTGGCACGCGCGCTTGTCAATGAACCACAGCTCTTGGTGCTGGATGAGCCCACCACGGGTCTCGATCCGCAAGCGAGGCACTTGATGTGGGAGCGCCTGCGCGAGTTGCTTTCAACAGGCATGTCGATTCTCTTAACCACGCACTTTATGGACGAAGCCGAGCGACTCTGCACACGGCTGTGCATGATCGACCACGGCAAAAAACTCATCGAAGGCACACCACGCGAACTCATCGCCCAGCACCTGCCACCCGAGATTACGGAGGACATTGAAGGCGTGGGCGTGCTCAAACGCCGCAGCAATTTGGAAGATTTGTTCTTCAAATACACAGGTCGTCAAATCAGGATGGATTCTTAATGAATACGCACACCATTTCTACGCGCTGGGTATCCATCTTTAGACGCAATTTTTTAGTCTGGCGCAAACAAATGTGGGGCAGTCTCGTCTCGCACATTGCCGAGCCGCTCATTGCGCTGCTCGCCTTTGGCTACGGGCTTGGCACATTGGTTGGCAACGTACAAACGCCCTTTGGCACCGTGCCGTACTTCGTCTTTATTGCCAGCGGACTCATTTGCATGAGCACCATGAACTCGGCCAGTTTCGAAGCGCTTTACTCGGCCTACTCGCGCTTAGATCATCAAAAAACATGGCACGGCATTTTGAATGCTGCCGTCATCATCGACGACATTGTGCTGGGCGAAATCGTCTGGGCGGCATTTAAAGGCCTCTTTGCTGCCAGCATTATTTTGCTGGTGATGATGGCGCTCTTGCTGGCAGGTGGGCACACACTCACATGGCACATGGTGTTTGTTTTGCCCGTGTTGGCCTTAGTGGCACTCACCTTCTCCAGCATGGGAATGATCTTTACAGCGCTCGCCAAAGG
>CANBRV010000177.1 GCA_947372005.1 Comamonadaceae bacterium
TCCGAGCTGCACACCAAACGCACCAAGGCCATAGCGACCTGAGTCCGCGTCTTGTTCAATGAGCCCGAGTTTGCTAAAGCTCACCAAATACGGATGCGCTTTGGCTGGTGTCATCTTGGCCGCGAGTGCCAAATCTTTCAGCGCCATCGCCAAGCCTGCATCTGCCAGCGCTTGCAGGAGCTTGCCGCCGACTTCGATGCTTTGAATGCCACGAGATTTTGTTGTCATGATGTAATTAAGTGTAAACTATAATTTCTCTATAACAAACGAATTTCACATTCATGAATTCAATTTCGACCCAGGTTCTCATTGTTGGTGGCGGCCCTGTCGGCATGACGTTGGCGGCCTTGCTTGCCAAGCGCGGCGTGGAAGTGCTTGTGGTGGAAGCCGACGCCGCGTATTGCTCGGGCAGCCGCGCGACGTGTGTGTCACGCCGCTCGCTGGAGATCATGGGCTGGGCTGGGGCAGATGCCGCCATGATGGACAAAAGCCTGCCGTGGTCGGATGGGCGCAGTTTTTACCGCGACCAGCAAGTGTTGCACTTTCAAATGCCCGCAGACCCGACGCAGCGCTTTGCGCCGATGGTCAATATCCAGCAGTATTACGTTGAAGAGTTTTCGCATAAGGCGTTACTCAAGACTTTGGGCGATGCTCGGCAGGCCACATCCAGTATGGCTTCTACAAGCGCCGATTCTGTTGTTTTGTGGAATACGCGGCTCGTCTCACTGACTCAAAACGAATCTGGCGCATCTGCCAAACTAGTTGCGTCAGATGGCGCAGAGCAAACCATTCACGCCGATTGGGTCGTCGCTTGCGATGGCGGCAAGAGCACCGTGCGCGAGCAGCTGGGTCTGCGGCTAGAAGGTATGCAATACGACGGTCGTTACGTCATCGTCGATATCAAGCAAAAAACCAAACGTCCCACCGAGCGCTTGGCGTGGTTTGACCCGCCGTCTAATCCTGGCTCGACGATCTTGATGCATCGCCAGCCCGACGATGTGTGGCGCATCGACTATCAATTGCAAGACGGCGAAGATCCTGATGAGGCGATCAAACCTGAGAACGTGCTGCCGCGAGTGCAAAGCCACCTCAGCATGATTGGCGAGAACGAGCCGTGGGAGGTGATTTGGATTGCGATCTACAACGCCAAATGTTTGACGCTGCCAAGTTACAGGAAAAATCGTGTGTTCTTTGCAGGCGATGCCGCGCACCTTGTGCCGATTTTTGGCGTACGCGGGCTCAACTCTGGCTTTGACGACGCGGGCAATTTGGCGTGGAAGTTGGCGCTGGTGATGCAAGGTCATGTGGAGAAGGGGGCTGAAGATAAATTGCTGGACAGCTACAGCACAGAGCGCGTTCACGCCACGCATGAGAACCTGCGCTACGGCGCGAAGAGCACCGAATTTATGTCGCCACCGCATCATGGTTTTAGTTTGATGCGCCAGGCAGCGCTGAGACTCTCGACGGTGGATAGTTCATTAAGTTCGCTTATCAATCCACGGCAAAGCTTACCGATTGAATACGTGGGTTCACCGCTGAATTTGACGGAACAATCGGGTATGCCTGCCCCAGAGGCCATACTGGGTAAGGCTTCCAGCAGTGCCACCACACACTTGAGCCAATGTTTTGGCGACACATTTACGCTGCTCCAGCTAGAGGATTTAGACGCGGGCTCAAAAAACAACGTTCTCAAGCCGCATCCACTGGTTCGTGTACTGACGCTTAAAAAATCTGATGCGCCGCAGGTTTATGAGCGTTACGCCGATAAGGGCGCTTGCGTGCTGATTCGACCTGATGGCTACATCGCTGCTAGATGGGAAACTGCCCACGAGGTCAATCTGGATATGGCTTTAGCCAAGATGGGAGTCATCAATGAATAGCACGGAACTGGATACGGCTTACACCGCTTTGGCCGAAGCGGTTGGTCGCGTGGGCGAGACGAATGCATCTTTGATGCTGGCAACGCTTTCGCTTTCACTGATTTCCAAATTGGAAAACTTGGACGAGGCATTAACGCTTATCAAACAAGCAGAAGAATTAACAAAGGAAAAATCATGACTACCAAAAAATTTGCATCCCACGCCGACCTAGAGGAAAAGAAGGTCACGTTCGAGCAACTCTCGGAGCACGCGTGGGCGTACACCGCCGAGGGCGACCCCAACACGGGCATCGTGATTGGCGATGATGCCGTGCTGGTCGCCGACACGCAGGCCACGCCCGCTATGGCTGCCGACGTGATTCGCCGCATTCGGACGGTGACGGACAAGCCCATTAAATACGTGGTTCTGACGCACTATCACGCGGTGCGGGTGCTGGGTGCATCGGCTTACGGTGCGGAGCAAATTCTGGCAAGTCAAGACACGCGTGACCTCATCGTTGAGCGAGGCGAGCAAGACAAGGCCAGCGAAATTGGTCGCTTTCCACGCCTGTTTGCAGGCGTCGAGACAGTGCCCGCTGGCATGACGTGGCCGACCATGACCTTTGTTGGCAAGATGACACTCTGGCTTGGCGGCGTAGAAGTGCAGCTCTTGCAACTGGGGCGTGGTCACACCAAGGGCGACACCGTGGTGTGGCTGCCCAAAGACAAAGTTTTGTTCTCGGGCGATTTGGTTGAGTTTGGTGCGACGCCGTATGCGGGCGATGCTTACTTTAAAGATTGGCCGCAAACTTTGGATGCACTTGCAGCGCTCAAACCTGCCAAGCTAGTGCCTGGCCGCGGTGCGGCTTTGCAAACGCCAGCCCTTGTGGCAGAAGGCCTCGCGCAGACCCGCTCGTTTGTGAGTGATGTGTATGCCAGCGTGCAAGCGGGTGTGGCGGCAGGGCACGATCTGCGCCGCGTGTACAAGGAAACCTTTGACAAGCTCGCGCCTAAATATGGCGACTGGGTCATCTTTAACCACTGTATGCCGTTTGATGTGACACGCGCTTTTGACGAAGCGGGCGGCACACGCGACCCGCGTATTTGGACGGCCGAGCGCGATATCGAAATGTGGCAAAGTCTAGAGAGCTAAGACTTGCAAGTGCATCCCGTCATCATCGTAGGCGCTGGTCCCACAGGCCTCACGCTCGCGATCGACCTTGCGCAGCGCGGCGTGCGTGTGGTGCTGATTGATGGTGATGCACGGCGTGCGAAAGGATTGCCCTCAAACGGATCGAAAGCGATTTGCTTTGCCAAGCGCACGCTGGAAGTGTGGGACAAGCTGGGGGGGGACTTAGGGCAACGCATGGTGGACAAAGGCGTTCCGTGGAATGTGGGCAGAGTCTTTTTGCAAGACGACGAGGTGTACTCATTTAACTTGCAGGCAGGCCAAAGCTCGGAGCGTCCAGCCTTCATCAATTTGCAGCAGTACTACGCTGAAGAGTATTTGATGGACAGGGCGAAGGAGCTGCCATTGATAGAAATTAGGCTGGGGTCTACCGTCAAATCCATCAGGCAAGATGCTCTGCGAGCCACACTGGCTGTGGCTTGCACGAGTGCCGATTATGAAATCAGCGCGAGTTATGTGGTCGCTTGCGACGGTTCGCGCAGCACAGTTCGTAACTCTTTGGGACTGGAGAGCCAAGGCCGCATCTTTCAAGATCGCTTTTTAATTGCCGATGTGCGCATGACGGCGGACTTTCCAACTGAGCGCTGGTTTTGGTTTGATCCGCCCTTCCACCCGAATCAAAGTGTGCTCTTGCACCGTCAACCCGATAACGTCTGGCGGATTGATTTTCAGTTGGGCTGGGATGCCGACCCCGAGGAAGAAAAGAAGCCAGAGAACATCAGACCCCGCGTGCAAGCACTGCTGGATAAGGCTTGCATGAAGACGGAGTTCGAGCTGGTGTGGGCAAGCATCTACACTTTTTCGTGCGAGCGGATGGAACGCTTTGTGCACGACCGCGTGATTTTTGCTGGCGATGCAGCGCATAGAGTGTCGCCGTTTGGCGCACGCGGCGCGAATTCTGGCGTGCAAGATGCGGAGAATTTGGCTTGGAAATTAGCGCTGGTGCTGGGCGGTAAATCACCCATAGCACTCATCGACAGCTACGGCATAGAGCGCGAATACGCTGCCGACGACAACATTAAACAATCGACACGCTCCACTGACTTCATCACGCCTAAGAGCGAAATCAGTCATGTTTTCCGCCGCGCGGTGCTCGATCTTGCGCGGCAGCATCCGTTTGCGCGAAGCTTGGTCAATAGTGGGCGTTTGTCAACAGCAACGGGTTTGCGGTCCAGTCCGCTGCACACCACTGACGAGGATAACGGTAAGGGAGAAGTGTTTCCCTCCGGCGCACTTGCTGTAGGCAGTGTGATGCATGGTCAAACCAATACTGACACGGACACGATTGAAAGAGATGGCGTTACGTATTTGGTTCGTCCCGATGGGCACATCGCTGCGCGGTGGTTGCATCCAACCGAGCTGCTGGTGCAAGCCGCACGGAATAAGGCTTGTGGAGGCATGACATGCTAATGACACAAAACAATTTTGAATCAGCCGATGATTTTTATGAAGCGCTACTCATGGCGCATCAGGGCTTAACAACTGAGCAGAGTCACGCAATGAATGCGCGGTTGGTGCTCTTACTTGCTAACCACATTGGGTCGAATGAAGTTTTAAATGAAGCGTTGGCGCACGCCTGCGCCGCAATGGAGAAATGAAATGACAACTTTGACATATCAATCTGGTTTCGGTAACGAATTTGCGAGCGAAGCCATCGATGGCGCCTTGCCCGAAGGACGCAATAGTCCACAACGCGTGGCTCATGGGCTCTACGCCGAGTTGATTTCGGGTACGGCGTTCACCGCGCCGCGCCATGTCAATCGCCGCACGTGGGTCTATCGCCGTCAACCTTCCGCCGTGATGGGTGAATACCAAGCCTATGCACACAAGCTTTGGCTCACGCCTGACACTTCGAGTTCACCGCCGCAAGCCCCGAATCCATTGCGTTGGCAACCGTTTGAACTAGCGAGCGTGCCCACGGATTTTGTCGATGGCATTCGTACAGTCGCGATGAATGGCAGCGCTGGGACGCAAAGCGGTATTGCGATTCATGTGTATGCGTTTAAT
>CANBRV010000178.1 GCA_947372005.1 Comamonadaceae bacterium
AAGCCATACACCACAAGGCCTTGTTAGCGAATGTGATTGCGCAAGCGCAAGCGCTGATGCAAGGCAAAGCAGACGCAGGCGGGCACAAAAACTTTGCAGGTAATCGCCCCAGCACTTTCATCTTGCTAGACGCGCTCACACCCGAAACATTGGGAGCATTGATTGCGCTCTATGAGCACCGCGTGTTCGTAAGCGGTGTGCTGTGGGGCATCAATAGCTTCGATCAGTTTGGGGTGGAGCTAGGCAAAGTGCTGGCTAAAGATGTTGAGACGCGGCTTGCGAGTCGGGATGCGAGCGGGTTGGATGCTTCGACAGCTGGGTTGTTAAAAATGCTAACTCACTAAAAAAGCTAAAAACAATGCGTCATGCTGCCCATTTTTTTGCAAATCTTTAAATTTCCAGTTTCCACATCCAACATCGTATATTCCTGTTGCTGAACCCCTCGTTGTTGGCTCTTGGCTTGAGCGGATTTAGCTTGCTCGGCCGCATCATTCTGATCACGGTAAAGAGCCGCCTTGTAGTAGTTAAATTGCCCGGTATCTTTTGAGCATCCATTTATCAGCTTCAGGGCGGATTCAAATGAGTACATCTCACTTGCACCTGATGCAATGCACCTCCCAGCCTTCTTCAATGCATCGTTCGTCGATGCACTAACATTCCCATATCCAACCACACAAGCCCTAGAAAGCAACGTTCTCGCATCGAGTAAACGAACTTTCGATTGGTACTTTTCAATACATTCCCTCTGGTCATCAGGAGTAAACCATCCAGCGTGAGCACTTACGAGGCTCAAGCTTAAGAGAACTAAGCTGAATTTATAAACCGTGCTGTATCGCATTCTTTATTTACCTATAGCCGAGTTGAGAAATATATCTAACCGAAATTATCATACCCTGAAAGGCCCATTTACTTAATGAAGTGCTAGTGAACTTATGCGACAGAAAGTCGTGGCTTATGCCGAACTTCCCTCTTAATTGGATACAAATGGATACGTTTATGGATATCTCCTCGGCGGGCTTAGCCATAAAAATATCCACAAATAGCCATAAATAACCGTAAAAGTAACCGCAAATAACCGTTTCCAGCTCTTACCAATTGGTTGTAATTGGGTATTTTTACGGGTATGCCTTCAACCGCTCCACATGCGCTGCCAATGAGCGCATCCACTTCGGCTTGCGAATGTGATACGACGGGTGTTTTGGCACCGTTGTTATAACGCAGCTTGTGGCAACGCTCTTAGCAAATACTCATGGAAAAGCGGCACTGTAAATGCTGTGTCGCCATGGATGGGGCTCCAGATAATTCCTTTTGATATCAAGCTCGCCCGTACTGGTGCAAATGACGATGTTTTACCCGCTAGTTTTTGCGCAATATCGCCTGATCGATGAGGCCCAGCCCCCAGCTCAGCCATTGCTCGCAGATATCTCTTCTCCGAGGGCTTTGTTCGTTCTAATCGTGTTTTAAAAAAACTTTCGTCCATGGTTGCTATCGACAGATCCGTGGCGCGCAAAACGTCATTTAAAGTAATAGGGCTAACGCTCGCAGTTTCCCAAGTGTGTTTGCCCCACTCCTGAAGAAAGTACGGATAGCCTTGTGTTTTCTTAATGATTTCGTCTACAGCGGCATCCTCATAATCAACCTGGAGGTCTTTAGCTGGTTTGCGAATGGCAATATCTGCTGCCTCTCTACTCAGCTTGTCTACCGTCGCATAATCAAAAAGCCTTTCAGCATATGACTTGGCTTCGCCTGCTATGGCTAAGACTTGCGGCAACCCTGCGCCAACAATAGTAATCGGTAACTTTAAGTGGGCGCAGCGGTGCAATGCCGCTATCAGTGCGGCAAACTGTTCATGACGAACATATTGCAGTTCATCAATAAACATGATTAGCACGGTATTCGCCGCCTTTGCCGCTTGCCCCACTTGAACCAAAAGCGCTGACAGGTCTGTTTCTAGATCGCCATTGTCCGCAAGCCCAGGTTCAGGCGCAAAATCCAATCCAACTTCAATGTCATTAAATTTCAGTTTTAACCCTTTTGCAAATCCTGCCAATGCACGTAGCGCTCGCTGTGCAACTAATTTGGCTGACTCAATTTGGCTAAGACCAAGCATTGCCAGCCGCAACTCGGGCGACAATGTTGCAGGAAGTGATTTATATTCAGATACCTCGATTCGGATGCTACGAACATTCACCGCTTCAGCATCATGACGCATTCGATCTAGCAGCACAGTTTTCCCCACACCGCGTAAGCCCACCATAATGACGCTCTTTGCTGGATTGCCAATACGCAAGCGCTCAATGCAAATCCGCACTTTCTCACGTATTTCATCCCGCCCTGCTAATGCAGGCGGTGGTGTTCCTGCACCTGGGGTATAGGGGTTGCTAATTGGATCCATATTGACTTATTTTAATAAAGTTAGTGTTTTATTGTAACTTACCAAAACTCGATATAGATACAGGCATTCACGCCCCTCTCAACCGCTCCACATGCGCAGCCAGCGACCGCATCGCAATCGGCCAGAGTTTCGGACTCACATCGTCATAAGCTAACGCGACCAATTCATCCAACGCCACATTGGGCATGGTCTGCATCGCTTTTTTCACTTTCGCCTCGCGCCCGAGTCGGTGTGCTTTGAGCTTGGCAATCGCGTCTTTGGCAAAGCCTAAAACGTAGCCATGCGCGGGCAAGATGTATTGGATGTCGTACTGCTCGCAAGCTCTGGTTAGCTTGTCTAGCGACTCCAAATAATCGGTCATGTTGCCATCGGGCGGATCGATCACGGTGGTGCTACCGTTCAAGATATGGTCGCCTGAAATGAGTAAGCCGTCTTCCTCTAGCGCCCAGCAGACGTGGTTTGCGGCGTGGCCTGGTGTGTGGATAGCGCGTAGCGTGATGGTCAAATCGTTTGAACTGAGTGTCAGCACATCGCCATCTTTGATTTGTACATCAGGCGTAAATTCTGAATGCGGCCTGCTGGTTGGCAGGTTTTTCATGCCGTAAATAATCGGCCTGCAGGCCACGTCAGTATTGGCCTGCAGACACATTTCCTGCAGCGGTTTTGCGGCTGGCGAATGGTCGGGGTGCGAATGGGTGCAGATGATGGCGCGAATGTCTCCACTGCAGGCATCAAACAATCTTTGCACATGTGCTTTATCGGCATCGGGCGTGCTGAGGTCATACGTGCCATACGGCCCTGGATCGATGACGATAAAGCCCGTGTCCACTGTCCCAATGATGTAGCTATTGGTGCCCGGCCCCGTCATCATGCTGGGGTTGCCGCAGGTGAGGCGGCGCAGGTGTTTGAGAAGCGGCACGGGTGCGTCATGTGTCCAATCGAGCGCATGGCGCTTGATGCCGTCGGGGCACACCAGTTCTAGCTCGCCGTAGGGCGCGTCGCTCTCCATGTAGTAGTGCGGCTTGCCGCCCAACATGGCGGAACGCGGGCAACTATCCCACGCAGGCACGTTCGCGTCGCAATGCGCCATCACAGCAGCTGTGCTATCAAATTTAGCCAACCACTCCAGCGTGCGGATGGTCGGAAAAATCATCGGGAATTGTTTGACCTGATGCATCGCCAGCGCCTCGGCAGGCTTTACCCACGTTGGCAAAAACTGCTCTTGTTCATCGGCCACGGGTGTTTGACCTTCGGGCATCGGCGCGACATAAAACTTGACCACAAAGCGCTTGGACATATCGCGGTCGGTCGTCCAAATGGCTTGCAAGCGCAGGGAGTCGATATCAGCTGTGACGCTCAGCTCTTCGATGCATTCACGCACGGCGGCCTGCTCGTAGGTTTCGCCCTTGTCCACGCCGCCGCCCGGGAAGACGTATACGCCGGGCGCGAAGCTGGCGGTGTGGGAGCGCTGGGTCATCAGCACCTCTAACTCGCCATCAATGTCTCGCAAAAGTAAGACGGTAGCAGCCTGCCTTGGCGCAACGGGTTCCACATAGTCGTGGAGTTGTAGGTGTGGGCGAATCATCTTTGTATTGTGATTTTTTACTCAACAGCAACTTGCACTTTTTTGCCTGCCTCGATCAGCTCACCCCACGTCGTGCCGTCCACCGTAATGCCATCCACACGGCGCTTGGCGCGGTACGCCCGCTCTGGGTCGCCAGCCGTTTGTACGCCGTTTGATCCCATACCAGCTGGGCTTTGTTTGAGCCAATCAATGAAACTACCCGCCTCTTGTGCAAAGATATTTTGCGTCCCCAGCGCCTCGGGCGACACCAAAATCGTGAGCATGGAGTTATAGACCGCGCGTTTGTTATCCGCCGCACGGTGCCACGTACCGCCGCCGCATAGCGCGCCCGCCAAGAGCTCGCAAGCGACCGCCATGCCAAAGCCTTTGTGCTCGCCAAACGGCATGAGCGCACCTAGTTGAACTTCGCCATTCGGGTCTGGGTTTTGCGACACCACGACCACGCCAGGGTTGTTCGTCGGGGCGCCCTTTTCGTCGATCAGATAACCATCAGGGACCTGCTCGTCTTTGTTGTAGGCCACGCGCATCTTGCCTTGCGCGACGCGGCTAGTGGCGAAGTCCAGTAAAAAAGGCTTATCAACCTGATAGCCTGCGAAGCCAATGCCTGCTTGGCCTACAGGGACGCCGATGCAACACGGATTCGTCCCATACCGCCCATCGCCACCGCCCCAAGCCGCCACCACAGGGCGCGAGAGCACGTTGACAAAATGAATCGACACGAGACCCTCAGCAACCGCCATTTCGGCAAAGTGCCCGATGCGCCCCAAGTGATGCGCGTGCCCCAGCGCCACGATGCACGAGCCGTGCTTTTTGGCGCGTTCGATGCCCATGCGCGTGGCTTCTACTCCTACGATTTGCCCGTAACCACGCTGTCCGTCGAGGCCTAAGAGCGTGCCCGAATCTAAATTCACGCGCACGCTGGTGTTGGGGAATAAGCCCTTCTCCAGCACCGCGTCCACATAGCGCGGTACCATGCCCACGCCGTGCGAGTCGTGGCCGCTCAAATTCGCCAGCACCAGGTTTTCGGCGACTTGTTTGGCCTCGGCATCAGAAGAGCCTGT
>CANBRV010000179.1 GCA_947372005.1 Comamonadaceae bacterium
GACAAGGGTGTCAATGGCGCATTTGATGCTTTTGAAGTTGCTTTATCAACGCTCGGTTTTTTATCGGCCATACTTTAAAAAGAGCTTTAATTTGCCGCAGGGGTATCAAGACTTGGACGCTTGGCGATCACTTGATCCACAAGGCCATAAGCCATGGTTTCTTCTGCGCTCATCCAATAGTCACGTTCCATGTCTTTGGCAATTTTCTCTAATGGCTGACCTGTACGCTCAGCCAAAACTTTGTTCAATTGCTCACGTGTTTTTAAAATTTCACGAGCGGAAATTTCAATATCTGCAGCCGTACCGCGTGCACCGCCTGAGGGCTGGTGAATCATCACGCTGGCGTTTGGCAGAGCAATACGCTTGCCTTTGGCACCTGCTGCCAAGAGGAACGCACCCATGCTGGCCGCCATGCCTGTACACAGCGTAGAAACATCAGGCTTGATGAAATTCATCGTATCGAAAATAGCCAAGCCCGCACTGACCGATCCGCCTGGTGAGTTGATGTAGAGATAGATATCTTTCTCTGGATTCTCGCTCTCCAAAAACAGCATTTGCGCAACCACTAAATTAGCCATGTAATCTTCAACAGGGCCGACCAAGAAAATGATGCGCTCCTTGAGCAGGCGAGAGTAAATGTCGTAAGCGCGTTCACCGCGCCCCGACGTTTCAATCACCATGGGCACCATGCCCAAACCTTGCGTGCCCTCTACGGCATCAGTACCGCGTGATGGGTGAGTAATGGAATGCATGGTGTGTCCTTTCAAGTTGAGACGGTTGAATTATTGCTGAGCCATGAGCTCATCGAATTCAATCGACTTGGGGACGACTTTTGCGTTTGCAAGTACGAACTCTGTCACGTTGTTTTCCATCAAGATGGCATCGACTTCGGAGAGGCGCTGGCGATCGCTCATGTACCACTTCACGACTTCCGCTGGTTTTTCGTAGCTGGCTGCCAGTTCTTCGACGTGCGTTTTAATCTGCTCCATCGACGTTTGCAGATTGTTTTGTTTCACCAGTTCGGACACGATGAGACCCAAGCGCACACGGCGCTCGGCTTGTGGTGTAAAAATTTCTACAGGAATAGGTGCTTTGTCAGCATCTTTAATGCCGCGCTGTTTCAATTCGGCGCGCGCACCTTCAACCATGCGATCAACTTCAGATTGCACGATGGATTTTGGTAAATCCAACTCAGCGTGATTAATCAGTGCATCCATCACGGCTACTTTGTTTTTGTTCACCAAACGGAACTTGACTTCACGCTCGAGGTTATTACGGATATCAGCCTTCAAACCTGCAACGGTTGCGTCTTTCACGCCAAGCGACTTGGCTAGCTCGTCGTTAATTTCTGGCAGGTGAGCAGCTTCGTTCTTTTTGATGGTGACCATAAAGTCGGCCGTTTTGCCTGCAACGTCTTTGCTTTGGTAGTCAGCTGGAAAGTCGAGCGGGAACGTCTTGCTCTCGCCTGGTTTCATGCCGCGTACAGCATCGTCAAATTCTTTGAGCATCTGGCCTTCGCCAACCAAGAATTGGAAGTCTGTGGCTTTGCCGCCATCAAACAACTCACCATCAATCTTGCCCTCAAAATCCACCGTCACGCGGTCGCCTGCTTCAACGCCAGCGTCCATGCCGCGCTGTGCAAAACTACGGCGTTGCTTTTGCAAGATCGCAACGGTTTTGTCGATAGCAGCTTCGGTCACTTCAGCAGTGTATTTTTGGATTTCAGCAGTTGATAAATCTTTAATCGTGACGGCTGGGTAAACTTCAAAAACGGCTTCAAATTTGAGCTCGTCGCTGCCTTCGGTTGACTCTAATTCACTGATCTTTGGCTGACCAGCGACGTTGAGCGCGGCTTCAGTCACGGCTTCATTAAAGGCTTTGCCCACGTGCTCATTCATGATTTCGTATTGCGCGGAATAGCCGTATTGCTGTGCCACCATGCTCATCGGCACTTTGCCTGGACGAAAGCCCGCCATCTTGACAGTTTTAGCAATCTTTTTTAGGCGCGTCTCAACTTCAGTGCTGAGTGCTTTTGCGGAGAGAGTAAGGATAATTTTGCGCTCTAACTTCTCGAGCGTTTCAACGGTAACTGCCATGGTGCAAGTGCCTTCAAGGGATGAGTGAAAAAGAAAAATTTGGTGCGCGAGGGGGGACTCGAACCCCCACACCATTGCTGGCGTCAGGACCTAAACCTGGTGCGTCTACCAATTTCGCCACCCGCGCTTGAAAATTCAAAGAGAATTAGGTCAACCGCTTATTTTACCTTCATGTCAGTTGATCATTACGAAAACTTTCCCGTCGCGTCAATTTTGTGCCCTAAAAGGCTGCGCCCAGCCGTTGCTAGCCTGTATTGGTTTGCCCGTACGGCGGATGATTTGGCGGACGAGGGCGATGCAACGCCAGAGCAAAGATTGATTGATTTGGCGGCGTATCGTGCCGATTTGACTTGCGTGCTAGCGGGTGGACCTCCAAGCAACAGATGGCATGGCTTGTTCGAAGCGCTTGCCAAGCACTCATTTCTTAGCCACCATCTGTACGAATTATTAGATGCTTTTGAAAAAGACGTGCAGAGCACTGCTGCAGGTTATCGTTATCAAACAAAGGATGAGTTACTGGCATACTGCAAGCTCTCGGCAAACCCCGTCGGACGGCTGATGCTGGACTTGTACGGCGTGACGGACGACGAGTCCAAAGCACAAAGCGATGCAATTTGCACGGCGTTACAGCTCATCAATTTTTGGCAAGATGTGAGCGTAGATGTGCCGCGTGGTCGCTACTACGTGTTGCCCGAACATGCCGATTCGCTGCAAGCCGCATGTGATTGGGCGCGGCAGCTGATGTTGTCTGGCAGCCCTTTGTGCAAAAGACTTGGCGGTAGATTTGGTTTTGAACTGAGGCTAGTGGTGCAGGGCGGCATGCGCATCTTGGAGAAAATTGAGGCGCAGGGTTTTGACACAAGCACCCAACGCCCGAATATCACCAAATGGGATGCCCCTCGGATTTTTTATCGTGCTCTATTTATGTTTAGATGATCTGATGTAATGGCGTTATGACGACCCCTCAAACCTATGTTCAAGAAAAAGCTGCGCAATCGGGTAGTAGCTTTTATTACGCATTTCTGTTTTTGCCAAAACCCAAGCGCGCAGCTATTACCGCTTTCTATGCCTTTTGCCGCGAAGTTGATGACGCGGTAGACGAGACGACAGACGCTAGCATCGCTGCGACGAAATTAGCCTGGTGGCGCAAAGAAGTCAGCGAAGCATTTGCAGGTCAGCCGCATCATCCCGTCATGCTCGCCCTTTTACCAGCCCTGACCCAGCTTGGCCTAGAGGGCATTGTGCGAGCAGAACATTTGTTGCAAATCATCGAAGGCTGTGAGATGGATCTCACACAAACGCGCTATCTTGATCAGCCAAACTTAGATCGCTATTGCCACTTAGTCGCTGGCGTGGTGGGCGAGGTTGCAGCACATATTTTTAGACAGCGGGAAGTGCAGACCACCGCCTATGCGCACAAGCTTGGGCAGGCACTGCAGCTTACCAACATCCTGCGCGATGTGGGTGAAGACGCACGCAAAGGTCGCATCTATTTGCCAGTGGCAGAGTTGCAACAATTTGACGTGAAAGCGCATGAGGTTTTAAATGCCATTCACTCTGAGCGGTTCGTTGCTCTCATGCGTGGTCAGGCCGCCAAGGCTCACCAGCTCTACGATGCGGCGCTGGCGCTGCTCCCTAAAGAGGATAGACGTGCGCAAAAACCAGGGCTGATGATGGCTGCGATTTACCGCGATTTATTGCGTGAGATTGAACGCTCAAATTTCAAAGTTCTCGATCAGCGCATCAGCCTCACTCCACTGCGAAAGCTTTGGCTTGCTTGGAAGGTTCAAGCCTTTGGCTGAGATGCCGAAAAGGGTGGCGATTGTAGGCAGCGGCTGGGCAGGGCTTGCGGCTGCCGTGCGTAGCGTGCAATCAGGTCACAACGTCACCGTGTTCGAAGCTGCGCGTTGCCTTGGCGGACGGGCTCGCTCGGTGGATGTGACTTTGCCAAGCGGTGTAACGGTAGCACTTGACAACGGACAGCACGTGCTACTGGGGGCGTATCGTCAAACGTTGGAATTGATGCAAACCGTGGGTGTTGATTTGAATACGGTGCTGACAAAATTGCCCGTTCGCTTGTCTACATTTCAGACGCAGCGCTGGCGTTTCTTGGATTACATCTCGCTTGCCAGAATCCTTGCTGGTTGGCTCTTGCAGGGCTTTTCTTGCCCAGAGGGCACAACCGTTTTGGCTTTATCAAAAAACGCATCCACTCAAGTGATGCAAGATTTGATTGAGCCGCTTTGCTTATCCGCTTTGAACACAACACCAGCAGAGGCAAGCGGGCGCGTCTTTTTGCGTGTTTTAAAAGATGCGTTTACCAGTCAGTCTTATGTTTGGGCGGGCGGCAGATACGCCAGCTCTAACATGCTAATTCCGAAAGTCGATTTAGGCAGTGTCTTCCCAAGCCATGCGGGCTCTTGGCTGCAGGCTAGAGGCGCTCGTGTGCGCCTAGGCGAGCGGGTTACAAGCTTGCAACCTTTGCAAAGTGAATTCGATCACGTCGTCATAGCAACTTCGCCGTGGGAAGCTGCGCGGCTACTACGGGATATAGCCCCTGATTGGGCAATGAGTGTGGATGCGCTTGCGTACCGTGCCATAGCGACGGTGTATGCGCAAGCCTCAGTTGATTTCAAACTGCAAAAGCCCATGCTGGCGCTGCCAAACGATGCCGAGCACCCAGCACAGTTTGTTTTTCAAAGAGCCGAAGCGAAAGGCTTGTTGGCTTTCGTAGTCAGCAATGCAAAAGGCGAAAGAGAAGAGCTTGAGCGGCTTGTCTTGGCACAGGGCAGAGTCCTACTGGGTGTGTCTTTGAAGCCAGTTTTGAGCATCGTAGAGAAGCGCGCCACGTTTGCTTGCACAGCGCAAATGAAAAGACCCTCGAAGCTGGTGCTGGAGGGTCTATCCGTGGTGGGGGATTATGTCGATGGACCTTACCCCTCTA
>CANBRV010000180.1 GCA_947372005.1 Comamonadaceae bacterium
AAAGGGCCATTTACTTGCTTAGACTCCGCCCGTTTTGGCATTGCTTGGGGTGCACTCGGTGCAGCCGAAGATTGCTGGTTTAGAGCGCGTCAGTATGTGCTTGATCGCAAGCAATTTGGCAGGCCGCTCGCTGCCAATCAACTAATTCAAAAGAAGCTGGCCGACATGCAAACCGAGATCACGCTTGGTCTGCAAGGCTGTTTGCGCCTCGGGCGCATGAAGGAAGAGGGAACGGCCAGTGTCGAGATCACCAGCATCATGAAGCGCAATTCCTGCGGCAAAGCGCTAGACGTGGCACGCTTGGCACGCGACATGATGGGCGGCAACGGCATTAGCGACGAGTTTGGTGTGGCAAGGCATTTGGTCAACCTTGAGGTGGTCAACACCTACGAAGGCACTCACGATATTCATGCGCTGATTTTGGGACGCGCGCAGACGGGCATTCAGGCGTTTAGTTAAAAAATGAAATCTTTATCTACACAAGTTGTTATCGTGGGCTCAGGCCCATCAGGCTTATTGCTCGGTGCATTGCTTCACAAAGCTGGCGTCGACCACATCATCGTTGAACGCCAAAGTGGCGACTATGTCCTCGGGCGCATTCGCGCGGGTGTGCTGGAGCAGGGCACGACCGATTTGCTGGACTACGTCGGCGTGGGTGCTCGCATGCACCACGAGGGACTCCGTCACGATGCTTTCGCACTGATTTTTAAAGGCGCGTTTCACCGCATCAATATTTCGGATCGTCAAGGTGGCAAACACATGACGGTGTATGGACAAACTGAAGTGACCAAAGACTTGATGGATCACCGATCAAAGCTTGGCTTGCAGACAATTTACGAGGCAGGTGATAGCGTAGCCGTCCATGATTTTGATACCGATCACCCGCGGGTGACGTTTAACAAAGATGGTGAGAGTTACGAAATTAAGGCGCGTTTTATTGCGGGCTGCGATGGCTATCACGGCGTGTGCCGTGCCAGCGTGCCTGCTGGCAGCATTCAAAACTTCGAGAAGGTGTATCCTTTTGGCTGGCTGGGTGTGCTCTCAGATACGCCGCCTGTGTACCACGAGGTCACTTATTCCAATACAGAACGCGGCTTTGCGCTGTCAAGCCTCCGCTCAAACACGCGTAGCCGCTATTACATCCAGTGCGGTATGGATGAAAAAGTCGAAAACTGGAGCGACGATCGCTTTTGGACGGAGTTCAAAACCCGTATCGACCCCGATGCGGCTAAGCGTTTGGTAACGGGCCCCTCACTAGAAAAAAGCATTGCGCCGCTGCGCAGTTTTGTTGCTGAGCCGATGCGCTTTGGCTCGATGTTCTTGGCAGGCGACGCTGCACACATCGTGCCACCCACGGGCGCAAAAGGTTTGAATTTAGCTGCGGGGGATGTCAATGTGCTCTCGCAAGCGATCGTTGAATATTTCCAAGAGCAGTCCGTTGCTGGTATTGACAACTATTCTTCTAGATGTCTGCGCCGCGTCTGGAATGCCGAACGCTTTTCGTGGTGGTTTACCAGCCTCATGCACAAGTTCCCCGACACTGAGGGATTTGGTCAAAAAATTCAAGAAGCGGAGTTGGACTATCTCGTGCACTCAGAGGCGGCACTCCAATCAATTACCGAAAATTACGTGGGTTTAGCGCACTAGAATTCTTTTTTTATTATTACTTGGAGTCACCATGAAAAAACGTCTATTCCTATCCACGGTTGCAGCGGCTGTTACGCTCGCTTCCGCCGGCTTTAGTTTTGCTCAAGACAACATCTTCAAAGTGGGACTCATCCTCCCGATGACAGGGCCATTTGCCTCGACGGGCAAGCAAATTGACGCGGCGGTCAAGCTTTACCTCGCGCAAAACGGCGACACGGTCTCAGGAAAAAAAATCCAAGTGATTTTGAAAGACGATGCCAGCACGCCTGACACCACCAAGCGCATTGCACAAGAGCTCATCGTGAACGACAAAGTTAATGTCTTGGCAGGCTTTGGTCTCACGCCACTTGCGTTTGCGACCGCACCGCTAGCGACGCAATCTAAAACCCCGATGGTCGTGATGGCAGCGGCCACGTCCAGCATTACGCAGGCCTCGCCTTACGTCGTGCGTACCAGCTTTGCCCTGCCGCAAGCGGCGGTGGCGATTGCTGATTGGGCACCCAAAAACGGCATCAAAAAAGTCGTGACCTTGGTCAGCGATTTTGGTCCTGGCATTGATGCAGAAAAGTTTTTTAAAGATCGCTTTACTTTTAATGGTGGCACGGTGTTAGACACTTTGCGCGTGCCCGTTCGCAACCCCGATTTCGCACCATTCCTGCAAAAAGTACGTGATTTAAAGCCTGATGCCGTCTATGTGTTTGTGCCGTCTGGCGCAGGCGCTGCGGTCGTCAAGCAATACGTCGAACGCGGCATGGACAAAGCAGGCATCAAACTCATTGGTACGGGCGACGTGACCGACGACGACATCTTGGTGGGCATGGGCGACAGCACGCTGGGCATGGTGACATCGCACCATTATTCGGCAGCGCACAAGTCAGCGCTGAATCAAAAATTTGTCGCTGCGTTTGAAAAAGCCAACGGCGGTTTGCGTCCTAACTTTATGGCGGTCGGCGGCTACGACGGTATGCGCGTGATTGTGGAAGCGCTCAAAGCCACCAAGGGCAAGGGCACAGGCGACGATTTGCTAGCCGCCATGAAAGGTCAAATTTTTGAAAGCCCGCGCGGCCCTATGTTTATTGATGTGCAAACCCGTGATGTGGTACACAACATCTACATTCGCAAAGTAGAGAAGCAAAATGGACAACTCTATAACGTCGAATTTGACACAATTAAAGATGTGAAAGATCCAGGCAAAGCGAAATAATTTCAGCTTGCGAGGGTTTTATGCTGACGATCTTGTTTGACGGCGTCGCCTATGGGATGCTGTTATTTATCTTAGCCGTAGGTCTTGCCGTGACGATGGGGTTGATGAACTTCATTAACCTCGCGCACGGTGCGTTTGCGATGGCGGGCGGCTACATCACGGTGCTGCTCATGCAAAAAATGGGAGTGCCATTTTTGTGGTGCTTGCCGCTGTCGTTCTTGGGCGCAGCCGCCCTAGGCGCGGCTTTGGAGGTCACACTCTACCGCAGGCTTTACGGTAAACTGCATCTCGATCAAGTGCTCTTTTCGATTGGCCTTGTCTTTATGGCGGTCGCGGCTACGGATTACTTTACTGGCTCAACGCTGCAAATCATGCAGTTGCCCGATTTCCTCAAAGGTCGCACCGAGCTTTGGATGGAGTCGCCGTTTGCACTTGGCATGGGGCACTACCGTTTATTCATCATCGCCGTGTGCGCTGCGCTCACCCTTGCTTTGCAGCTCGTACTTTCTAAAACCCGCTTTGGCAGTCGCCTCAGAGCCGCTGTCGATGACCAGCGAGTGGCAGCGGGACTCGGCATTAATGTCAACATTGTTTTTCTCACTACGTTTGCTGTAGGCTCAGGTCTGGCGGGGCTTGGCGGGGCACTGGGGGCTGAGGTGCTAGGACTCGATCCCACCTTCCCGCTCAAGTTTATGGTGTACTTTTTAATCGTCGTGGCGGTAGGTGGTACGACCACGATCACGGGCCCACTTTTAGCGGCGCTTTTGCTCGGTATTGCTGATGTAGCGGGCAAATACTACATCCCCAAAATGGGAGCCTTCACGGTGTATTGCTTGATGATTGCCATTTTGATTTGGCGTCCACAAGGCTTATTTTCGCGAAAGTAGCCAATGACAACGCCCATCGAAGCCTCTTTACAGCGCGATAGTCGCATCAAAAAATGGGAGCCACTGGTGTGGCTGCTTGCATTTGCCGCGCCGCTTTTAATGCCCAGTCATTCACTTTTGGTGAGCGAAATCGCCATCACGGCGCTGTTTGCCATGTCGCTCGATTTAATTCTGGGCTACACAGGTATCGTGTCGCTGGGGCATGCTGCTTTTTTTGGCATGGGCGCGTATAGCGCGGCACTGTTTGCCAAGCTGGTGATGCCCGATCCGTTAGTGGGTTTGCTTGTTGCGACCTTGCTCGCAACCATACTGGGTGCGGCTTGCAGCGTGACCGTGTTGCGCGGCTCAGATCTCACGCGCCTCATGGTGACGCTCGGCGTGGGTCTTATTTTGCTGGAGCTCGCCAACAAACTCGATTGGCTCACAGGCGGAGCAGATGGCTTGCAAGGCGTGGTGATGGGACCTGTGCTGGGGTTATTCGAGTTCGACTTAAACGGCAAAACAGCGGCTTGGTATTCACTCAGCATCACCCTTTTGCTCTTCATCTTGATGCGCCGCTGGATACATTCGCCATTTGGCGCTGGCCTGAAAGCCATACGCGACAACCGTTTGCGAGCCGCCAGTATTGGCATCAACGTCAATCGCCGCATCGCCATTATTTATACGCTGGCAGCTGGCGTGGCAGGCGCAGCGGGGGGGCTCATGGCGCAAACCACGGGCTTTGCATCACTCGATTTATTTGCCTTTGATCGCTCTGCCGATTTGATGCTGATGCTGGTCATTGGCGGAACGGGTTGGCTCTGGGGTGGCATTACGGGCGCGGTGGTTTTTAAGCTGTTGCATACCGTGATTTCTAACCTCACGCCGCAATACTGGACGTTTTGGATTGGACTCTTTTTGGTCGTGCTGGTGCTGGTGGGGCGTGAGCGACTACTGAGTCCCAAAACCTGGTTTCGAAAGAGGGCCGCATGAGCGAGACCGTCCTCAGTTGCAGCAGTCTCATCAAACGCTTTGGCGGCATTACCGCCACCGATAACGTGACGTTTGATTTGAAACAAGGCGCACGTCATGCACTCATTGGACCCAACGGCGCGGGCAAAACAACACTCATCAATTTACTGACAGGCGTGCTGGAACCGACCAGTGGCAGTATCAAGCTATTGGGCGAAGACATTAGTCGCCTTGCCCAGCACGAACGCGTGCGGCGTGGCATGGTGCGCACGTTCCAAATCAACCAGCTATTTGATACGCTCACGCCGCTTCAAACGCTTGCGATGGTGG
>CANBRV010000181.1 GCA_947372005.1 Comamonadaceae bacterium
GGCGATCATGCGGTGTTTGATAAAAATCCGATTGACGTGACGCTGGCAGGACTCCAGCCTGCTGTGCTGCGCAGCGCTGTGGCGGCGCTGTTGTCAAGCTCCAGTTACGACGCGCTGATCGTCATCGTGGGCTCGTCTGGCGTGGCGCAACCTCGGTTGATGGCGGATGCGATTGCTGGAGCGATGTTGGATGCGCCTGCGTTTGCTAGTAAGCCTGTGCTCGCCTACGTGAGTCCGCATGCGCCTGAGGCTGCCGCTGTTTTGTCGTCACTTGGCGTGCCTGCGTTTACGGCGCCTGAGAGTTGTGCTGCTGCTTTATTGGCTATGGCGCATCAACAGGCAAGGAATAAGGCATTCGGGCAGACTCAGCGCGAAAAGTTTGAAACAAAAAACCAAACCATTCGCGCTGAGTCCACCCGAATGCCTGCTTCACCAGCCGTTCGTACTGAGCTTGTCGAAGTGCCTAGTTCGCTCACGGGTTCGCTGAATGAGTTTGACGCTAAGAAAATTTTTGCTTCGTTTGGCATTTCAGCCTCGCGTGAATGTGTGGTTAGCTCAGGCGCCGATGCTCTGCAAGCCACATCTAGTATGGCTTCGCACGGGGTCAATAAGTTTGTTTTAAAGATTTTGTCTAGCACCATTACGCACAAAAGCGACGTGGGTGGCGTGGCGGTGAACCTTGCTGCCGATCAAGTGGGTGATCGTTTGGTGCAGATGGCCGCTGCCGTAAAAGCCAATACTGGCGTGGCTTGCGAGAAATTTCTCCTGCAAGAAATGGTGGCAGGTGGCGTTGAGATGATTCTCGGGATGCATCGCGATCCCACGGGCAGCGCGATTCTCTTGGGCATGGGCGGCACGGCTGCGGAGCTGCTGGAAGACACCGTCCTGCGCATGTGTCCCGTCGATAAGGCTGGCGCTCGCGAGATGATGGAATCATTGAAAACGTGGCCGCTGTTGAACGGCTATCGTGGTCGTCCGCTAGCCGATAGCGAGGCTCTGGTGGATGCGATTGTGGCGTTTTCAAACATGGTGGAAGACTTAGGTGATCGTCTCGTTACAGCAGAAATTAATCCGCTGTTTGTGCTTGAAGCGGGGCAGGGCGAGGGCCGAGGTGTTCTGGCAGCCGATGCAGTCATGGTGCTGTCATGAATCCACACGTCGCTTGGCACGAATACGGCGCTGGCGAACCATTGATATTGCTCCACGGTGGCCACGGCTCTTGGCAGCATTGGGTGCGCAACGCGGATGCGTTATCCAAACACTACCGCGTGCTGGTGCCCGATTTGTCAGGCTACGGCGAATCAGATACGCCACCTGAACCGACGATGGAGTCCTTGGTGGATACCATGCGCGTGGCTTTGGACGAGCGCATCGGCGACGGCACTTCTGTTCGCTTGGCGGGTTTTTCCTTTGGCGGTTTAGTCGCTGCAAAGATGGCTGCGCAGCGTCCAAACATCACGGATCTGGTCTTGTTGGGCGCAGCAGGACACGGCACCACGCGCCGCCCGAAAGGTAAACTGCTCAATTGGAAGGATGCTCTGGAGGCCAATAACCACGTGGCTTTGCGAGGCGTGATGCGGCATAACTTACTAATGCACATGCTGGCGCATGAGTCGTCTGTAAGCGATGAAGCACTCGATATCCACACCAGTGCTTGTTTGCAAACACGGTTTCACAGCAAAAAGATATCGCAATCTGGCGGCCTGATGGATGCACTTGTCGCGGCACGCGAGGCTAATCCCCATATGGCTTTGAGCGGGTTGTGGGGCGAGCATGATGTGACTTGTACGCCCGCTTCTGTTCTCGACTTGCTTGAATCTCAAGGAGCGCTCAGTCACAGCCAAATTATCCAAGGCGCAGGCCACTGGGTTCAGTACGAAGCCGCTGACCTGACGAATTCATTTTTATTAAAAGCGCTATGAGCTTCGATTTATCTACTCCCATCCTCACCTACAACCCACAGCCAACAAGGCCTGCGCTCAAGTTGCCGCCAAACGCCTGCGACAGTCACGTGCATATTTTTGGCCCCGCCGCCCAGTTTCCGTATGCGGTCACGCGCAACTTTACGCCTGTGGATGCGGGCAAGGAGACTCTGTTTGCGCTGCACAAGCTGCTCGGCATTTCGCGCTGCGTGATCGTGCAGTCCATTGTTCATGGTTCTGATAATTCGGCGGTGGAAGATGCCATCAAACACGGCGAAGGACGTTATCTTGGCGTGGCGCTTGTACCTGTAGATGTGAGTGATGCCGAGCTGCAGCGCTTATCCAGCAAGGGTTTCAAGGGCGTTCGCTTTCATTTCATGAATCACTTAGCGACCACCAACACGATTGATGACATCGTCGCGCTGACGCCTCGCCTCAAAAAAGTCGGTATGCACTTGCAAGTGCATTTCGAGTCCAGCATGATTCACCATATCGCCGCGCCACTTGCTAAAAGCGCAGTGCCCGTAGTGATTGACCACATGGGACGTGTCGATAGCACGTTAGGCGCAGAGCACGCAGATTTTGCGGCGTTGTTTGAGTTGCTAAAAACCCCACTCTTTCACGTCAAAGTCAGCGGCATTGATCGCATCGATTCCAATCCAGCATCTGCCCCGCAGTACAACGCTGGCGTGGCTTTGGCAAGAGTGCTGGTTGAAAATTATCCTGATCAATGCGTCTGGGGAACGGACTTCCCGCATCCCAATCACACGCACGTGCCAAACGATGCGGCACTGGTGGAAGCCTTATCCCGTATGGCCTACACGCAAGTTTTGCTAGAAAAGCTCTTAGTCACCAATCCGCAAAAGCTCTACGGTTTCGCAGATTGAAACTGTCACAATAAATTTTTAACTTTAGGAGACATCATGTTCAAAAAATTATGGCTTATCGCTGGAGTTGCTAGTGCATTAGCTGCGCCGCTAGCACTGTCCCAAACCGCTGCACCCAACGCGCCTGCCGTGCCTTTTGCCGCGCCGCCGCAAATGCCGTATGGCTTGTCGATTAACGTCGATAAAGCCAAGACCATTGCAGAGGCGAGCGTGGCTGAGGCGAAGAAAAACAATCTCAATATGGCGATTGCGATTGTCGATACGGGCGGCTATTTGGTGTACTTCGAAAAGATGAACAACACGCAAACGGGTAGCGTGCAATTGGCGATTGAAAAGGCGCAAACCTCGGCGCTGTTTCGTCGCCCCAGCAAAGTGTTCCAAGATGGCGTTGCTGCTGGCGGTGAGGGATTGCGCCTTTTGCGTTTGACTGGAACGATCCCCATCGAAGGCGGGATTCCGTTAGTTGCGAACGGCACGATTGTAGGGGCGATTGGTGTGTCGGGCGGCAGTGGTGCGCAGGACAACATGGTCGCCACGGCAGGAGCAACTAGTGCACGTTAATTTGAGTGGCCGATTGGCTGGCAAGGTCGCCTTCATCACGGGCGCAGGCTCGGTCGGTACGGGTTGGGGCAATGGCCGCGCGATGGCGGTGCGTTTTGCGCTGGAGGGCGCGAAGGTTTATGGCGTGGACAAAGACCTTGATCGCATGACCGAGACGGCAAAACTGATTGCTGATGCGGGCGGCGTGTTTGTGGGCGCAGCTTGCGACGTGACGAATAGTGATTCTGGCGATGAGTCGATTGCACAAAACGTAGCGGCGTGCGTGGCCATGTTTGGTGGGATTGATGTGCTGGTCAACAACGTGGGTGGCTCGGCCAAGGGCGGGCCTGTGGAGATGAGTGAGGAGATTTTTGACGCACAAATCGACCACAACCTCAAGAGCGTTTTTCTCACCTGCAAGCACGTGATTCCGCATATGCTAAATGCTCTGCAAGCCAATCCAGATAAGGGCTGCGCGATAGTGAACATTGCCTCCACCTCGGGTACGCGCTGGACGGGATCGGCGCAAATTGCCTACGCTGCGACTAAGGCGGGCGTGATTCAATTCTCTAAAGTGCTAGCGGTGCAATACGCCAAGCAGGGCATTCGCGTCAACACCGTTGTGCCAGGGCAACTGCACACGCCGATGGTTGAAGTGCGCCTTGCGGGACAACGCGCTGGCGGTGATGTGGCTGCCATACTGGCGCAGCGTGCAGCGCGTATTCCGCTGGCCATAGAAGGTGATGGACGGGATACGGCGAACGCGGCGTTGTTTCTCGCGTCTGATGAAGCACGCTTTGTGACAGGTACTGAGATTGTTGTGGATGGCGGGATGTCCGCGCGGTGTGATTAAAAAGGAATTTTTATGAATCAATTTTTTAGATCGACACTCGTGCAAGCCATATTGGCTGTGTCTTGCGGGGCATATTTGATGGCTACAAGCGCTCTTGCGCAAACCGCTGCGAGCGGTAAGGTCACGCGCATCATCGTGGCATTTCCACCTGGCGGCCCTGTCGATTTTGTGGCTCGAACGATGAGTGAGCAGTTATCTAAAGAGCTGGGTCATCAGGTCATCGTGGAAAACAAAGCGGGTGCTAATGGCGCGATTGCAGCGGAGTTCGTGTCGCGCTCGGCACCTGACGCGTCCGTGCTGTGGCTGACTAGCGTGGGCGCAGTCGCGATCAATCCTGCGCTGTACGAAAAACTCTCTTACGACCCGATGCGCGATTTAACGCCTGTCTCGCTCGTCGTCAACAACGTAGAAATGTTTGTGGTGGCTGCCAATGCACCGTACAACACGGGCGCAGAATTTGTGACTGCTGCCCGCAAAGCCATGCAGGATAAGGCTTCACCGCTGACGATGGCATCGAGCGGCACAGGTAGCGTGCCGCACTTGGCGATGGAGTTACTCAACGACGCGGCGAAATTGAATCTCGTCCACGTGCCGTACAAAGGCGCTGCGCCTGCAATTACGGACGTGATGGCAGGACACGTGAATGGTTTCTTTGGTGACATCCCAGGATTGGTCGGACACATCAAAGGCGGCAAGTTGAAAGCGATTGGTATTGCTGCTCCGAAGCGCCACCCGCTCTTTCCTGATGTGAAGACGTTTGCCGAAATGGGCGTGGCAGGCGTGGACTCCGACAACTGGTACGC
>CANBRV010000182.1 GCA_947372005.1 Comamonadaceae bacterium
CAGGCTTGCCGGGGCCGACCATGTTGTCCCACCAGCCCACATTGCCATCCGTATACGTGCCTGCCACATGATGCGAGGCATTCAACGCATGACAAATCAACACCGCGTTTGATTGATCTGCATTCAATGTGCCATAAGTTTCATAAGCCAAATCGTAGTCAGCGATGCTCTTACCGCTGCTAAGAAGTAAGGCCTCTGCAAAGTGCATCGATTGAGGGATAGGTTTGAGCTGCGTCATAAATTGCGCTCTAGTGTAAATGAGTTGCTTGCGCTTACTCACATCGATCATTCAAGCACAAAAATCCATTAAGCACCATTTTGGGCACGATAATTGCATCATTTTTGTGATTATTAAAATTTATCCCTTAAATCACTCACGGAGAAGTCATGGAAGCACTAAAACAGGGCAATGATGCTCTATTCATCTTATTGGGCGCCATTATGGTGCTCGCAATGCACGCAGGATTTGCGTTTTTAGAGCTGGGAACGGTTCGCAAAAAGAACCAAGTCAACGCGCTTGTCAAAATATTGGTGGACTTTTCTGTGTCCACTGTTGTGTATTTTGCAGTCGGTTACGGCATTGCGTATGGCAC
Organism: Comamonadaceae bacterium; assembly: GCA_947372005.1. Lineage (GTDB taxonomy): Bacteria > Pseudomonadota > Gammaproteobacteria > Burkholderiales > Burkholderiaceae_C > JASGCK01. Next base: position 594 of record CANBRV010000182.1, read on the forward strand.
AAGCTTTATGGTGGGCGCTGAGCAACTCGCTGCCAAAAACGGTTACGAATTAGTCAAGTTTTTCTTCCTACTCACCTTCGCTGCAGCCGTACCCGCCATTATTTCTGGCGGCATTGCCGAGCGCGCCAAGTTTTGGCCACAGCTCATTGCGACGGCCGTCATTGTGGGCGTCATCTATCCACTGTTTGAAGGCCAAGTGTGGAATGAAAACACGCTATTCCAAAATTGGATTAAAGCCATCAGCGGCGAGAACTTTCACGACTTTGCAGGCTCCGTCGTCGTCCATGCCGTGGGTGGATGGATTGCGCTGCCAGCCGTGATTTTGCTGGGCGCACGTCTCAATCGTTATCGCAAAGACGGCTCAATTTCTGGCCATCCACCCTCATCCATTCCCTTCCTCGCGCTGGGCGCATGGGTGCTGGCTGTGGGCTGGTTTGGCTTTAACGTAATGAGCGCGCAAACCATCGACAAAATTTCAGGCCTCGTCGCGGTGAACTCGCTTATGGCGATGGTTGGCGGCACGCTGGTGGCGCTAGTCATCGGACGCAACGACCCCGGCTTCGTTTACAACGGCCCATTGGCTGGCTTGGTCGCAGTGTGCGCAGGCTCAGACCTGATGCACCCCATGGGCGCGTTCGTCGTGGGCGGCATCGCAGGCGCCATCTTCACCTACATGTTTGCACTGACGCAAAACAAATGGAAGGTTGACGACGTACTAGGTGTATGGCCACTACACGGTCTATGCGGCGCGTGGGGCGGCATCGCAGCTGGCATCTTTGGCAGCAAAGCGCTTGGCGGCATCGGCGGCGTGAGCTTCATCGGTCAACTAGTCGGCACAGGCGTTGCCATCCTGTGGGCGCTGGTTGGCGGCTTCGTGGTGTACGGCATCCTCAAAGCGACGATGGGATTGAGACTCTCCGAAGAAGAAGAGTTCAACGGCGCGGATTTAAGCATTCACAAGATTGGCTCTACGCCTGAGCATGAGACAAGCTGGTAGGCAACCACTGCCGGGCATAGAATCTTACAAAGCGCTCTTGGGCGCTTGATGGTTCTATTACTGCAAATTTTGCGGTGCAATTAGACTGGATATCTAATGATGACTGCTGAAATAGCCAAGACGTTTCTTGAATTCTTGAAGCTGGCACCACGCTATCTCATAGCGCTTGGAGTTATGGCAGCCATACTTCTTTTTGCTGATGACAAATTTCTCCAGTCAATTGGAGTTTTTGAATTTACACGGGATAACCGATCCGCCCTTGGACTCACACTTGTGGCGACATCTGCGCTTTTTCTAACTTCATTGATTGGCGACGGGGCGACTCTTTTCAAAAAATGGTGGCTCAAACGACGTCGCTACCTTCAAATTGCAGACCGACTGCAGCGCTTAACAGAAGATGAAAAACAAATTCTTCGCTTTTACATTGCAGAAAACACTCGTGCGAACACACTTCGAGTGGATGATGGCATCGTTCAAGGACTCAAAGCCAGCGGCATCATTCATCTCTCCGCGTCAATGGGTAACGTTCTAGAAGGATTCGCGCATAACATCAACGATTTCGCTTGGGATTATCTCCACGCTCATCCCGATTTACTGTCGGGAACAACCAATACCTATAGAACAGACAAACGAGAATCATATTTTTAGTGATAGGGAAATAATCATGGACGCATCAATCGGAACAATCTGTCTAGTCGCAAGCGCTCTCATCGTCATACTTGGCTGGTACGTTCAAACGCACCGCGCTTAATTCTTAACTCACCCCAAAGCCTGCTGCACCACCAATTGCAGCAGGCTTCTTGCTTTCTGCTGCGTCAGCGTCGTCGGTCGCTGGCTTGGCCTGACCAACATCAATTGGCTAGTCAACTCGGGCTGCGTAATCGCTCGCACAACAAAGCTATCCTTTGGGTAATGCGCCAGCGTGTAGCTGGGCAGCACGGCGTGGCCTAGGCCTTCTTGCACGAGACTTAGGATGGCGTTGAGGCCATCGACTTCCATCACGATTTTGGGTTTGACGCCTAGGCGCGTCAGTTCAATGTCTAGCAATTGTCTAAAGGCGTTGGGACGGCTTGGCAGGATCAAAGGCAAGCGGGATGAGGCTTGCAGCGTGATATTGCCCTCTAAGCCCTTCTCCGCTTGGCTTGCTGAAGATGCAGCCACGTTAGAAATCAGCACCAACGCCTCTTCGTGCAGTAGCGTTTGCTCTAAGTCCGCGCTGCCGCCTGGGTTGTAGAGCAAGGCCATGTCGAGGTTACCGATGCGCAGCCCCTCCAGCATCAGCACCGAAAATCCTTCCGTGAGTCTGAGTTTCGCCATTGGCAGTTCAACCTGAAAAGCCTTGGTCAGCGGCACAGTCAAAAGCCGCGAAAGACTTGGCGGTAAGCCAATGGACACGCGGCCTGAGAGCTCGCCGCGTGCGCTACTTAAATCCTCTTTCGCCAGTGCGACCTGATGCAAGATGCCGCGCCCATGCTCCAGTAAGCGCTTGCCCGCCTCGGTGGGCACCGCGCCGCGCCCGTTACGCGTGAGCAGGTTTTGCCGCAACTCCACCTCCAATAGTCGTAAATGTTTGGACAGCGCAGGCTGGGTCACGCCTAGCTGTAAAGCCGCGCGGGTGAAGCTGCCCAGCTCGGCTACGCGAACAAAATATTCAAGTTGCTTTAAATCCATTTTTTTGGTCCATTTTTGATATTCTAATTTGTTATATCTGCTAGTTTGTTATGCCACTTATTGCGCGCCATTCTGGTATCACAATCTAATCATGCAAACATCAAACCACGCACTCAAAATCAAAGGTATTTCCTCCATGGCGACCAAGCACATCTTGCATGCTTTGGGCGAGGCGTATCAAGCTAAATCTGGCGTGCTGATGGACACGCTATCGATAGGCGGCGTTGATGCTGCCAAGCGTGTGGCGGCAGGCGAGGCTTTTGATATTGCGTTCTTAGCCAGCGATGCCATAGACAAGCTGATCGCTGCCGGTCATATCCAGCAAGGCTCGCGCGTGGACTGGGTGAAATCAACGGTTGCGGTTGCGGTACGTACGGACACAGTCACGCCCGACATCAGCAGCGAAGCTTCCGTACGCGCAGCCGTCGTTGCGGCGCCATCTATCAGTTACTCCACAGGTCCTAGCGGGGTCTATTTGACGCAGCTATTTGAGCGCTGGGGTCTTACAGACATGGTGCAAAAAAAACTCGTACAAGCGCCCCCTGGCGTTCCTGTGGGCAGCTTGGTTGCCAATGGCGAAGTGAGTTTGGGATTTCAGCAGCTAAGCGAATTGCAAGGCGTGGCAGGAATCAACGTGCTGGGCAATTTGCCCGAAGCCATTGCCTACATCACGACGTTTTCTAGCGGTATTCCTACTATGTGCAGTCCTGCGCAAGCCCAAGCTGCTCGAGACTTACAAGCATTTTTAATATCTACCGAACTAGAGACCATCAAGTGCGAACAAGGCATGTATTGGTCGTCACCCACACCCTGAATTGTTAATTTTTTATAAAGGACTTCATCATGTTTGAACTCGGCGTTGCTTACCGAAATATCACCCGCGCAGACCGCGCTGCTACCGATGCCCTAGCCGCTCTTGGCTCGGCCACTGTGCACGAAGCCATGGGCCGCGTGGGACTCATGCAAACCTACATGCGCCCGATTTATCCAGGTGCGCAAATCAGCGGCACGGCCATCACGGTGCTTTTGCAGCCTGGCGACAACTGGATGATGCACGTGGCGGTAGAGCAAATCCAGCCCGGCGATATCGTTGTGGCGGCTTGCACGGCCATCAACACCGACGGCTTTTTTGGCGACCTACTCGCAACCAGCTTTATGGCACGCGGCGCACGCGGACTCATCATTGATGGCGGCTGCCGCGATGTGAAGACGTTGCAAGAAATGGGCTTCCCCGTGTGGAGCCGTGCCATCAGCAGCAAGGGCACGGTCAAAGCGACGCTCGGCTCCGTCAATATCCCCGTGGTCGTTGCTGGCATGAGCGTGCAGCCCGGCGACGCGATTGTGGCGGACGACGATGGCGTGGTGGTCGTGCCAAAAGCCTTGGTACCCAAAGTCTTAGCCGCAGCGCAAGCTCGCGAATCGTTCGAGGGCGAAAAGCGCGAAAAGTTAGCCAGCGGCGTTTTGGGGCTCGATATGTACAACATGCGCGAGCCTTTGGCGAAGGCTGGCTTTAAGTACATCGACTAAGCGCACCACATGAACACGCACATCCTTCGCAGGCCTTTCATAGCAAGCCTCGCCAGCCTTGTCGTCCTGACAGCCACTCTGGTTGTGGGCTGCGGGACTGTACCCGCGAAGCCAGATCCACAAACGGTTGCGGCACTCGCACCTACGGGGAAGCTGCGCATTGGCGTGTACCGAGGTAGCCCAAGCTCGAT
>CANBRV010000183.1 GCA_947372005.1 Comamonadaceae bacterium
TACCCCTGCTCGCCGCAAATTTTTAAAGACGGACGCAACGGAGCTGGCGCACTGCGTGGAGGCGGCACGTAGGCATGCACTCTCGCGCCCCGATGTGAGCTTTGCGATTTGGTCGGATGGCAAGCTGCATGACCAATGGCTTGCCGCAGACAATCCAATCGAGAGAATCGCACAAATTTTGGGTGACGAGTTAGGTAGCAAATGCCTCGCGCTTGATCACACCGTCGGCACGGCGGGCATCACAGGATTTGTCGGCACGCCAGATGTAGCAAGGGCTAGAAGTGATCAGCAGTATTGCTACGTCAATGGTCGCTATGTACGCGACAAGGTCATTCAGCACGCGGTGCGCCAAGCTTTTGCCGATGTGCTGCATGGCGCACGCCAGCCCGTTTATGTGCTGTTTGTGACGATGGATCCTGCGCGTGTCGATGTGAATGTGCATCCCACCAAAATCGAAGTGCGATTCCGCGATAGCCGCGATGTGCACAGCGCTGCGTACCACGCCGTGCAAAACGTGCTGGCGGCACCCAGAAGTGGGAGTTCAAATATAGATAGCCCGCAGGTCACATCAGATATGGCTTACCAGATACCCATGCCCACAGGCCAATCTGGATATGGCTTGCAGAGCAGGTTGCAAATCAACGAAGCGCAAGCGCTGTGGCAACCGTCCTCGGCACAGCCATCGTCATTGCAATTGGTGACAGACAAAAACGCACATTCCGAGATTTCAAACGACTGGATGCTGGGCCGCGCCATTGCACAACTCCAAGGCATCTATGTGCTGGCAGAAAACGCACAAGGCCTCGTTATTGTGGACATGCATGCAGCGCACGAGCGCATTGTGTACGAGGTACTCAAAAATCAGCTTGCGAATCAATCCGACGAATCAAAAAATCGTGGGATTGCCTCACAGCCGCTGCTCGTTCCCGCTACGTTTGCCGCTACGCCAGAGGAAGTGGCAAGCGCCGAAACGCATGCTGCAACCCTTGCCCAGCTTGGTCTAGAGGTCAGCGCTTTCTCTCCCAAAACGCTTGCCGTGCGGGCTGTACCGGCCTCTTTATTCAATGGCGATGCGGTTGCTTTGGCGCGCACTGTGCTTGCCAATCTCGCTGAGTTTGATAACGCCGAATCTGCAACCGCGCTGGTTGAAGAAGCGCGTAACGAGCTCTTATCCAGCATGGCCTGTCACGGTGCCGTGCGAGCGAATCGCAAGCTGAATCTGGACGAGATGAATGCGCTTTTGCGCCAAATGGAAGTCACCGAGCGCTCCGATCAGTGCAATCATGGCAGGCCAACTTGGCGGCAAATTTCTATCAAAGAACTGGACGCGCTGTTTATGCGTGGTCGATAAGCACCTTAGCGCGTCTGCATGTCACAAAAATTTATTACTATTTTATTGGCGATGTTGCTGGGCATCCAAGCCGTTGCAACCGATCTGTATTTATCTGCGCTGCCAAGCATTCAAGCTGATTTATTAGCCACGATTGGGCAAACGCAGCTCACGCTTTCAGCCATGATGCTGTCGTTTGGCGTTTCGCAATTATTTTTAGGGCCGCTCAGCGACCGCTTTGGCCGTAAACCCGTGCTGCTGTTGGGTGTGGCGCTGTTTACGCTGGCTGGCTTGGCGACGGCGATGGCTAGCAGCATTGGCTGGCTGATTGCCTTGCAGGGTGTGGGCGTGGGCGCCGCAGTGATGTCGGGACGTGCTGTGCTGCGCGATCTTTTTGCACCCGAGCGCGGCGCGATGGTAATGAGCAAAGCATTTACGGGGCTTGGCTTCATTGCCCTTGGCTGCGCCGTGATTGGCAGCGCAGCCTCGCAATTCTTAGGCTGGCGCAGCACGCTGGCGCTAATGGGATTGTTCGGTTTTGCGCTTTGGATCATGCTGGTCATGCGTTTTCAAGAAACACTGGCGGCTAGAAACCCACATGCCTTGCAGTTGCGCACACTGGCTGGCAATTGGCTAGCTATCTTGTCGCACCCTGCTTTTTTGACGTATTCGATGCTCAGTACATTTACTTTTTGCTCGATGATTAATTTTTTAGCGGGCTCATCATTTGTGTTCATCAAAATGCTGGGGCTATCTAAATTGCAATATGGCCTCTGCTCATTCTTTATGCCGATTTCCTATATTTCTGGGACGTTTTATTGCCGTTATTTACTCAAGCGCTATGGTTTGCAGCGAGCCGTCAAACGCGCCGTGTGGCTGACGCTTGTGCCAGGACTGGCCCTAGGTACTTTTGCGGCGCTTGGCATTCAAACGCTGCCAACTCTTCTTGCTCCGTTTTATTTGTATATGGTGGGGCACGGCGTGATGCAATCGAGCGGGCAATCAGGCGCGGTTGCGCACTTCCCCGAAAAGGCCGGCGTAGCGTCCGCACTCAATGGTTTTTTGATGATGGCGTCTGGATTCGCTACTAGTCTTTGGCTGGGCGCACATTTGGTTGATACCGCCGCACCCATGATGTACGGCATGGCATTTTTTGCTTTGATGGTAAGCGGGGTAGCTTGGTTTGTTGTGCCAAAGTTTGGGCAGCTTCCAAAATGAAACCTGTAGCACTAGCACCTGTACTTTGCATCGCAGGCCCAACTGCTAGCGGTAAATCTAAACTCGCACTTGATTACGCGGCATACCAAGCTGGGCGTGGCTTGCAAGTCGAACTCATTTGCGTGGACTCAGCCACCATTTATCGCGGCATGGACGTTGGCACAGCCAAACCAAGCGCGACTGAGCAAGCCATCTGTCCACATCACTTAATCGATATTCGTGATCCCATCGAGAGCTACAACGCAGGCGAGTTTGCACGTGATGCAACTCGTTTGATCGGCGAGATTCGCGCTCGCGGTGCCGAGCCTGTGCTCGTTGGCGGCACGATGCTCTACTTCAAAGCTTTGATTGAGGGCATTGACGAGCTGCCAACTGCCGACTTAACCGTTCGCGCCGAAATTGAATTGGAAGCTCAAACCCACGGCTGGCCAGCTCTGCACGCAAGTCTTGCCTTGGTAGATACCATCACAGCGGCCAGACTTTCAATCAACGACAGTCAGCGCATCAGCCGTGCGCTAGAGGTGTATCGGTCAACAGGCAAGCCGATTTCTAGCTTTTACAAACAAGAAGGTGCTCCGCAGGCCACATCAGATAAGGCTTTTCAGCTGGTTGCTCTTGAGCCTCAATCCAGACAAGGGCTACACGAGCGCATTGCTTCGCGGTTCGATGCGATGCTGCACGGCGGCTTGGTGGACGAAGTGCGTGCGCTCAAAAATCGTTCGGATTTACATGCCGATTTGCCATCCATGCGCTGCGTGGGCTATCGTCAAGTATGGGAGTTTTTAGATGGCGCTTGCAGTGAATCCGAGATGCGCGAGCGGGGTATCGCCGCCACTCGTCAGCTTGCCAAGCGCCAACTGACATGGCTTAGGAGCTGGGAAGGAAAAGTATCGATGCCGTCAGAGACAGCCAATTTGGACAGCTTACTAGCGCTACTCGCCTAAATAAGCGGCACGGACACGTGGGTCGTGGAGCAAATCTTTAGCCTGCCCACTCATCGTAATCAGCCCTGACTCCATCACATAAGCACGGTCGGCAATTTGCAGCGCAAGTTTGGCGTTTTGTTCGACAAGCAACACCGTCACACCTTGGCTTCGCACTTCACGCACCACATCAAAAATCTTTTCTACCATGATCGGCGACAACCCCATCGACGGTTCATCTAACAGTAGCATTTTGGGACGCGACATCAGCGCCCGCGCCATCGCCAGCATTTGCTGCTCGCCACCCGAGAGCGTGCCTGCCAGTTGATTCTTGCGTTCCTCCAAACGGGGAAATGTCGCAAACGCTTTGTCAATATCGTCCGCAACTTGCGCTTTGGCCGATGAGCCAGTCACGACATACGCGCCCATTTGCAAGTTCTCCAAAATCGTCATGCGCGTAAACACCCCGCGTCCTTCGGGAACCATTGCCAAGCCTTGTACCACCAAGTCCCAAGCGCCGCGGCCTGTGATGGACTGACCTACAAATTCAATCTCGCCCGATTGCAGCGGCAACGAACCTGTCAGCGCCTTCATCGTGGTGGTTTTGCCTGCACCGTTCGAGCCAATCAAAGTGACGAGTTCGCCCTCGCCCACCTCAAGATCAATGCCTTTGACCGCTTGGATGCCGCCGTAAGCGACCTTTAAATTTTTAACGGATAGCATTATTTTCACTCACCTCATGGCTTGCGCCTAGGTACGCCTCAATTACCTTGGCATCCCGCTGAACCACGGCTGGTGTTCCCTCGGCAATGACCTTGCCGTAATCGAGCACCGTGACGCGGTCGCACAGCCCCATCACCAACTTCACATCATGCTCAATTAGCAGCACCGATTTCCCGTCTTTGCGAATGCGGTCAATCAGCTCGCGCAGAATCACTTTTTCCGTCGCGTTCATGCCAGCAGCAGGCTCATCTAGTGCCAGCAGTATTGGATTCGTGGCAAGGGCTCGTGCAATCTCCAAGCGGCGCTGATCGCCATAACTAAGCGTCTTGGCACGCGCATCGGCCAGCTCGCCAATGCCTACGTAATCGAGCAACTCGTGCGCTCGAATGGTTATTTGTCGCTCTTCGCGCTTAAAGCCGCGCGTGCGGAGCATCGCTCCCCAAATGCTGGATTTGGTACGGCAATGCTGCCCGACCATCACATTCTCTAGCGCAGTCATTTCAGCAAACAAACGGATATTTTGAAAAGTGCGTGCGATACCTGCCTGCGCCACGCGGTGCACAGCCGATGGTCTGTAAGTCTTGCTAGATAAAGCGAAGCTTCCGCTGTCGGGTTCATAAAGACCCGTAATGACGTTAAAAAAAGTCGTCTTCCCCGCGCCGTTGGGGCCAATCAAGCCGTAAACCTCGCCCGCTTTAATTTCTAAGCCGACGTCATTCAAAGCTTGCAATCCACCAAAACGTTTGGAGGCATTTTCTACTTTTAAGACTAT
>CANBRV010000184.1 GCA_947372005.1 Comamonadaceae bacterium
GCCCATAGCGCGTCCCAGCGCGTTTTGACTCAAGCCCATTGGCTCTAAAAATTCTTCAAGAAGCACATCACCAGGGTGGATATTTTTTAATTTACGCATGTCTTTACTCCAACAAAATCTTAGTGGTAATCAACGATTTCAACACTGCTCGCATGTCCGTCCAGCCACACAAAACATAAACGCCACTGCCCGTTAATACGAATGCTGTGCTGCCCTAAACGATTGCCCGCTAGCGCCTCTAAGTGGTTGGCAGGCGGACTCCGCAAATCGTTCAAACTATGCGCGGCGTGCAGCATCCGTAATTTCATTCGCGCCTTTTGCTGAATCTCCGTTGGCAACCGTTTGGAGAACTCTCCTTGCCAAACGCGCTCAGTTTCCTTGCTTGCAAAATCGTGAATCATGCCGCATTGTAACGAATTTCGTTATGGTTGGCTCGCCACTCCAAACCCGCCACCCCCAGGCGTATGAATCTCAAACACATCACCCCCTTGCATCTGCGCGGTGCCGATGTGCCTCAACTCTTCAACGCGTCCGTCTTTGCGCACCACGCGGTTGATGCCCACGGCACCCGCGCCGCCGCCAGCTGCCCCGAAAGCCCCGTGCAGCCTGCCATTCGACAAGATGCCAGCCGTCATGGGTTCTAAAAACTCGACGCGGCGCACTCCGCCATCGCCGCCCTGCCACTGGCCTTTGCCGCCAGAATTTTGGCGTATCTCGTAACTTTGCAATCGCACAGGGAATCTAAATTCCAGCACCTCAGGATCGGTCAAACGTGAGTTGGTCATGTGCGTTTGCACGACCGATGTGCCGTTGAATCCCTCGCCTGCGCCTGAGCCGCCACTGATGGTTTCGTAATACTGATGCCGCTCGTTACCAAACGTAAAGTTGTTCATCGTTTGCTGGCTGCTGGCCATGAGCCCTAGCGCACCGTAAAGGCTATTGGTGATGCAGCTCGATGTCTCCACATTGCCCGCCACCACGGATGCAGGTGGCAACGGATTGAGCATCGAGCCCTCGGGAATGATGACCGTGATCGGTTTTAAGCAACCCGCGTTCAGCGGAATGTCGTCGTCCACCAGCGTTCTAAACACATAGAGCACAGCAGCCATGCACACGGCACGAGGGGCGTTGAAGTTATTGATTTGCTGCGCAGAGGTGCCTGTGAAGTCGATGATGGCACTGCGGGTTTTAGCGTCGAGCTCTATCGCGACTTGGATGTGAGCGCCGTTATCGAGTGGTAGAGTAAATGAGTTTTGCACCCGACCCCAATTGTTTGCTAGCTTTTCTATGGCCCGCCTGACAGCCTCTTCGGCGTTGTCTTGCACGTGGCGCATATAGGCTTCGACTACGGGCAGGCTGTACTCGTCCACCATTTTTTGCAACTCTTGCGCGCCGCGCTGGTTGGCGGCGATTTGCGCTTTCATGTCGGCCATGTTTTGCGCAGGATTGCGACTCGGGTACGCTGTCGTGCCGCCACCTGTGCGCAAGAGCTCCAGCATTTTTTCTTCTTGAAGGACACCTTGATCGACCAATTTGAAATTGACGATTTGCACGCCCTCCTCGTCAATCGTGGTCGAGAACGGAGGCATCGAGCCTGGCGTCGTCCCGCCAATATCGGCGTGATGCCCGCGAGAGCCGACGTAGAAGTTGGGACGTGTGGTATCTGTTTGCCCCTGCGAATCCAAATAAACAGGCGTCATCACCGTCACATCAGGCAGATGCGTGCCGCCATGATACGGATCGTTCAGCACAAACACGTCGCCAGGCCGCATGCTGCCTGCGTTGTCACGAATCACGGTTTTAATGCTCTCGCCCATCGAGCCTAAATGCACAGGCATATGCGGCGCATTGGCAATGAGGTTGCCGTCTGCGTCAAACAGCGCACAACTAAAGTCCAGCCGCTCTTTGATGTTGACCGAGTACGCCGTGTTTTGCAGTTGCAGACCCATTTGCTCGGCGATGTTCATAAAGAGTTTGTTGAACACTTCCAAGAGCACAGGATCGACCTGCGTGCCGACGGCATAGACGGCTTTGCGAGCCGTGATGCGCGACAAGACAAGGCAGTTGTGCTCCGTGAGTTTGGCTCGCCAGCCTGCCTCAATCACGGTCGTCGCGTTCGGCTCCGCAATGATGGCGGGGCCCGTCAAATGCTCGCCAGGGCGCATGGATGCTCGCACCACCAAGGGCGCATTCACCCAAGCGCCTTCTGAATACATCGCAACGAATGCATCTGCAGCCACCTCACGCGGCTCACACAAATCATGCAAAGGCTCAATAGGCGCGTCGCCGCTACTGATCGCTTCCACGGAAACCGCCTCCACCACCAGCGCCTTGCCTTGCATCAAAAAAGCAAAGCGCTGTTGGTACGCCGCTTCAAATAGCGTTTGAATGTGCGCCGCATCCATCCCTGCATGGACCTCCACCACCAACGCCGTGTCCGTACCCTCATATTTAATGTGCATGCGCTGCAGGCCATGCGCACTCCGCCCTCCCAGCCCCTGTGCCTCGAGTGCCAATCTGGATGCGGCTTGCAGGCTAGCGAGTGTTTCAAAAATCGCAGGTAGTGCATCAGCTGAGAGTCGCTGCTCCACCGCCTGCTCACGCATCACGGACTGATCCGCCAAGCCCATGCCATACGCCGACAGCACACCCGCCAGCGGATGCACCAGCACGCTCGTCATCCCAAGCGCATCCGCCACCAAACACGCGTGCTGCCCGCCCGCGCCGCCAAAGCATTGCAGCGTATAGCGCGTCACGTCGTAACCCCTTGCCACCGATATTTTTTTGATGGCATTCGCCATTTGCTGCACCGCGATTTGCAGGAATCCTTCCGCCAAACTCTCGGCTGATTTGCCCGTGGATGCGGCAAGCAGCTCAAACTTTGCGCGTACCACGTCTGCGTCCAAACGCTCCCTCCCAGCTTTACCAAACAGCGCAGGAAAGTGCTCGGGCTGAATCTTGCCCAAGAGCACATTCGCATCCGTCACCGCCAAGGGCCCGCCGCGACGATAGCAAGCCGGGCCAGGGTTAGCACCCGCGCTCTCGGGCCCCACCCTTAGCCGTGCGCCGTCAAACTGCAGCAGCGAGCCGCCGCCCGCCGCCACGGTGTGAATACTCATCATCGGCGCACGCATCCGAACGCCCGCCACTTGCGTTTCAAACTCACGCTCAAACTCGCCCGCAAAGTGCGAGACATCGGTGGATGTGCCGCCCATGTCAAAACCGATAACCTTACGTACACCCGCCAATTGCGCCGTCCGCGCCATCCCCACAATCCCGCCCGCAGGCCCACTCAGAATCGCGTCCTTGCCAGCAAAAGAAGTCGCCTCAACCAACCCGCCCGACGACTGCATAAAGTACAGCGGCACACCAGGCATTTGACTGCTCACTTGCTCGACATAACGGCGCAAAATCGGCGAGAGATACGCATCCACCACGGTCGTATCACCGCGGCCAATCAGCTTCATCAGCGGGCTGACTTTGTGGCTCACGCTCACCTGCGTAAAACCAAGTTCTAGTGCGATTTTTTCGGCGGCTAATTCATGCTCGTGATAGCGATAGCCGTGCATAAAAACAATCGCTGCACTCGTGCAGCCCTTATCTCGTATGGCTTGCAGGCCGATTTTGAGTGCATCTTCATCAAGCGGCTGCACGACTTCGCCATCTGCACCTATGCGCTCATCGGCTTCCAACACGTGGCTATAAAGCAGCTCTGGCAATACGATGTGACGGTCAAAAATGCGGGGGCGATTTTGATACGCAATGCGCAGCGCATCTTTGTAACCACGTGTGATGATCAGCGCCGTCGCCTCGCCCTTGCGCTCCAAAAGCGCATTGGTTGCCACCGTCGTGCCCATCTTCACGCACTCCACCAACTCGGGCGTCACAGGCGCATCCGCAGCAAGATTCGCGTGCTGCATCAGCAAGGCGCGTATGCCTGCCACCGCCGCGTCTTTGTATTGCTCGGGGTTTTCGGAGAGCAGTTTGTGCGTGACTAGGCTAAACGTGCCGTCTAGATTGGATTTGCGCCCCACCACGTCTGTAAACGTGCCGCCTCGGTCAATCCAAAATTGCCAGCTCATATCGTTGATCGCCTTCATAGACTTGCCGCCGAACGCGCCGCTTGGTCGTACACGCCCGAGAGCATGCGCAAGAGCCGCGCTAACTCGCCAATATCGCGGTTCAAACCCTCATCCGCGTGCAGCGCTTCAATCAAGCAGCTTTCACGGATGTCGCGGTATCGCTCAACATAACTACGCCCCGCATCGGTGGATGCGTACGTCACATCTTTGCCCGTTTTGCTGGACTCAACTACTTTTAAGCTTTGCAATTTTTTAAGCGAGTAGTTAATTAAATGCGTGTCTTCGATATTCATGATGAAGCAAATATCACCTAGCCGTTTATTGCGCGCGCGGTGCGTCACGTGATGCAGTACCAGTACATCGAGCGGCGTTAAATCCTTGAGCCCCGCCGCGCTCATGCAGTGCGTAATCCAGCGATTAAAGGCGTTGCCCGAGACGATAAGGCCAAACTCGAACTCGCTCATTTCGGCACTGCGAGGCGAGACCAAATGCGCCGATGACACGATGGGTGAAATCGGTTTTTGAGGTGTGATTTTTTTAGTCATACTGCAAATTGTAGAGAATGAAAACTCTTTTTGGTGATAAATTGTCGTTAAATTGTTGACATTTAGGGAAAACACCTATCGCTAAATTTGGCATGACTAGTACAGTTAGTTCTTTTTGGAGCTCACCATGAAACGACTATTAAGCGTGCTCGCGCTATGCGGCACAGCGCTCATCACGACATCACTTTCCGCTCAAACCAAGTGGGATTTGCCCGCTGCCTACGCAGCAGGCAACTTCCACACCGAGAACTTGGCGCAGTTCGCCAAGGATGTGGATGCTGCCACTGCTGGCAAGCTCAAAATCCAAGTCCACGCCAATGCTTC
>CANBRV010000185.1 GCA_947372005.1 Comamonadaceae bacterium
CATTTGCGCCACACCCCACAGCGAGGCGGCAGCCGACATGGATTTTGGCAAAGCCTCGCCCAGTGTGCGGTACAGGGCAATCGACGGGAACTTGGCGACGCGTTTGTTGCGACCGCTTTGCCACGCAAACGCGAATGAAAATGGCAGTAATCCAAGTTTTGCAACGGTTTTTAAAACGCCGTAATCCTTGCCGCCCATGCCCGTGATGGATTCGACCAAACGCGCATGAATTTCGGCCTCGGACAGCGTCCCTTCTTTAGATGCAAACAAAGGTTGGCGAAGATGAAAGGCGTTATTGGGCAACTCCAAATTAAAGAATGTTGCTTCGGCTTTTTCAAACGAACTGGATGCGGGCAACACATAGTCGGCCTGCATAGCGGTCTCGCTCATCGCCACATCAATGACGACCGAAAAGTCTAGCGCTCGCAAGGCTTCGCGCATTTTTTGGCTATCGGCCAGCGAGTGCACGGGGTTGGCGCTCTCGATAAACATGGCTCGAAAGCGTTTGGGATGATCAGTCAAAATTTCTTCGGGAATCACATTGCAGGGGATGAGTCCCATAACCACTTTGAAGCCCGTGACGGGACTCTTTTTCCATTGCTCTGATTTCCCGTCCTTGACCGTTCCACCCGTTCGATTAGGGTTGTCACGCGCCGTGGACGACAAGCTCATCAGCGGAACAAAAGCGTTGTTCGTGCCCTGCCGTCCATAGTGCCCCGTCAGCAACCACACGAGGCGATTAAGGTAACTATTGAGCGTGGAGTGGATGTTCATCTGGACACCCAAGTCCTCCAACATCGAGACGCTTTTGGCGCTGGCAATACGCCGCGAGACTTCGCGGATCAAGGCTTCCTCTACGCCGCAGATAGCGGCGTAACGTGTCACGTCGATAACCTTAAATGCATCTTGCACAGGTGCAAGCCCTGTCGCGTGCTCGGTCAACCAATCGCTGGCGATCAAGCCTTCTTGCACAATCACCGCAATCATGGCAGACAAGCACCAAGCGTCTGTGCCTGGCTTGACCGCGAGGTGATAGTCAGCCATTTCAGCCGTTGCCGTTTTGCATGGATCAATCACGATAAGCGTTCGATTCGGGTCTTTTTGAATCTCTTTGAGCACCACACGCGCACGCGCAAAACCGTGCGATTGCCACGGATTTTTGCCCAAGAAGACAGCCACTTGGGCATGCTCAAAATCGCAATGAACGCCCGAGCCAATCATGCGACCTTGCACCCAAGCTTCGCCCGTTTTTTCTTGCGCCAATGCGTTCGAGCGGTACTTAATTCCTAGCGCCTTGATCGTGTTATCGGCATAGGTTGCGCCAAGGTGATTGCCCTGCGAGCCGCCGCCGTAGTACAAGATGCTCTCGCCGCCGTGCGCTGCTGCAGCGGCTTGCAGCTTGTTACTGACCTCCCGAATCGCAGTATCCCAATCCACCGCTTCATACGTGCCGTCAATCTTGCGCCGCATGGGAGAGGAAAGTCTGTCCGCGCCGTTTTGGTAGTTGTCCATGCGCTGCGCTTTTTCACACAAATAGCCTTGGGAGACAGGATGGTCTTTGTCCGCGCGAATGCGAATAATGCGCCGCGCTTCAGTCTGCACTTCCAAGCCACAATTAAGGGCGCAGATGATGCAGGCGGTTTTTTTCCAAGATAGGGAATCAGTAGCACTCATAGATCAATCTCACTGTTTATTTACGACTCAAACCCAACGCATCCAAAATAGTTTTTTCTTGTCGCATCGTGTCCACGGCAAATTGCTGGAAGTCTTTAGAGCTACGGTATTCAGGCTCCATGTCATAACGCGCGAGCACTTGTTTAAATTCTGGCATTTCCATCGCTTGCTTAAACGCAGCGTGGATTTTTTCAATGATTACAGGATCCGTACCTTTAGGCGCGACCAAGCCCCAATGCGAAGTCTGAGACAGGTTGATGCCAAGCTCTTTAAGCGTCGGCACATCGGGGAAGCTTGCTGCACGTTTGTTACCCCACGTCACCAGCAAACGCATTTTCCCGTCCTTCACAAACGGTGCCCACGCAGAGGTCTCCGCACCTGAATCGATCTGCCCTGCGAGCAGGGCTTGCAGTGACTCAGCAGATCCTTTGTACGGGATGTGATTGAGCTGGATGGACGCAGCCTTAGAAATTCGTTCCATCGTCAAGTGATTGGTGGTGGCAACACCTGGCGTGCCGTAGGTCATTTGCCCAGGCTTTGCTTTGGCTGCTGCAACGTAGTCGCTCCAAGTCTTGATTGGGGATGATGTGGGAACGACAATCCCAAACGCGTAGCCCGTCAGGCCAATGATGTAGCTGAGGTCTTTGGCGGGATCCCACTTGAGATCGGTCGTATAGGGCAAACGATAAATACCCAACGAGGCGACGCCTAAGGTGTAGCCATCATTCGCCGATGTTTGCAGCACAACCGCAGGCAACGTGCCACCAGCGCCAGGTTTGTTTTCAACCAAAATCGGCTGCTTTAGTATCTTGGATGCGCCCTCAGCAAGCACGCGCATGGGCGCATCAGTCGAGCCACCAGGGGCAAAGCCAATGATGATTTTGATGGGGCGCGTGGGATAGGCGGTTGGTTTTTCTTGCGCCAGAACTAACGGCATCCACTGCGTGGAAATGACGGTTGCTACAGCGGCAATGAGGTATTTTTGTTTTGTCAGATTCATATTATTTCTCCAGATGATTTGTAGTGGGTAGAGTTGTTGAAAGGCGAACAATTTCTTCCTCTACATCTCGCAGACGATCTTTACCAAAGTACATCGCATCTCCTACAAAGAATGTCGGTGATCCAAACGCGCCGCGTTCAAATGCAGATTGGGTATTAGCAAGGAGTTGGCTCTTAACGTCCTGCTCCTGCACTAGCTCTAACAAGCGTGCAGCATCGATCCCCGCTGTGGTTAGGACATCCATGATTTCAGATACCTCGGACATATTTCTGCCTTGCTCCCACATGGCGCTGTACATGGCATCTGCATAAGATTTAAAACAACCTAACCGCTGCGCCGCGACAGCTCCGCGCATAATTTGCAACGTGTTGACGGGGAAGAACGGATTGCGCTTGAACCGATCCAACTTGTGCTTGGCGACAAAGCGCCTCACCTCGAGCAAGTCATAGGCTTGCTTATTTGGGATGCCCGCAAAAGCCTCTGCTGGAGAGCGGTTGTTGGTCAGTTTAAAGAGGCCGCCCAGTAAGATGGGGACGTATTCAAATTCAATGCTTGAATGCCATGCGATCTCGGGAATCACCTTGTGGCACAGGTAGGCATTCGGACTGCCGAAGTCGAACAGAAATTGAACGGTGGGTAGGCTCATTACCAAGTCTCCTTCCAAGGACGCAATTCGGTTTCGTGCGTCCACGCATCGCGTGGTTGCTGATGGATTTGCCAGTACGCCTCGGCTATGCTGTCTGGACTCAAGATGCCATGCTCGGCTTTCATTGCATAGCGCTCTGGGAAGTTGGTGCGAATGAATTCGGTGTCAATCGCACCGTCAATCACGGGATGCGCCACATGTATGCCTTTGGGCCACAGCTCGCGTGCCATGCTTTGCGCGAGCGCACGCAGCGCGTGCTTAGCACCCGCGAAAGCGGCAAAGCCTTCACGTCCGCGCAGACTGGCCGTTGCGCCCGTAAAAATAATTGTGCCGCGCCCTCGGGGTAGCATCACCTTGGCGGTTTCACGCCCCATCAAAAACCCCGAAAAACAAGCCATTTCCCAGACTTTTTGATAGACGCGAGAAGTCGTCTCGGTGATCGAAAAACGCACGTTGGCACCGATGTTGAAAACAGCAACTTCAATCGGTGCAATTTCACGTTCAATCCGCTCTATGAGGGCGATCATCTCCTCTTCTTTACGCGCATCGCTGCCAAAGCCGTAGGCATCGCCACCGCTGCTGAGGATGTCATTGACGAGTGGCTGTAGTTTTTCTTCGCTGCGTCTGGTCACGCAGGCAATGTAGCCCTCACGTGCAAATCGCCTAGCAATCGCGCCGCCAGTGGCATCGCCTGCGCCGATAACCAGAATCGCTTTCTTATCCATCATGATGAGTCCTTTTCAGTTGAATCTTGTGCCATTTTTTTCAAGACATTCTTCAGCACTTTGCCTGTGGGTGCTGCGGGGAGTGCCGCTAAAAAGCAAACCTCGGTGGGTACTTTGTAGGGCGCTAACTGCTCGCGCAGGTACTGCTGTAGTGAGATGGCATCCAGCGTGCTGCCACTTCGCCGCTCGACAAAGGCGACCACCTCTTCGTTATGACCCACCGTGCGGCCAACCACCGCCGATTGCACGACATCTTGATGCGCATTGATCGCTTGCTCTACCTCGACGGGATAGACGTTTAAGCCAGAGCGAATAATGAGCTCTTTCGTTCTGCCAACGATATGAAGCGAGCCATCTGGATTAGACTTTGCCATGTCACCCGTGTTGAACCAGCCCTCGGTATTAATGGCTTCTGAGGTGGCTGCGGAGTTTAGGTAGTAGCCCTTCATCAGACCAGGGCTTTTTATCCAAAGCTCGCCAATATTTCCTAAAGAAACGTCATTTCCTGCTTCGTCCACGATCCGTACCGTGACGCCATCAATGGGTGAGCCCACTGCGCAGTCGCTGCGCGGGCTCTCCATCCGTGTTTGTGAAATCGTGGGCGCACATTCGGTCAACCCATAGCCGTTGTGGAGTAGTTGACCAAACGCTGCCTCAACCTCCGCTTTCAATGGCGCGGTGAGTGGCGATCCTGCTGCGGCAATGAAGCGCACGGCATCAGTTTTTAGCGCATTCCCCGATTGACGCGCCCACTCAAGCAGCAAAGCGTACATGGCGGGTACGCCCACAAACGAGGTAACGCCTTCGTTAGCCAATACGCGTGCAGTCTCGGCTGGTGAGAACCGTGATTCAAACAGGACGGAGGCGCCCGCTGACATTGAGCCCAGGAATTG
>CANBRV010000186.1 GCA_947372005.1 Comamonadaceae bacterium
AATGCAGAGAAGGCCAAATCTCTAGGCATCACAAATGTCAAAGAATTTATTAGCTATGCCCGCGCCCATCCTGGAAAACTCAATATGGCGTCTAGCGGCAACGGCACGTCTATTCATCTAGCTGGTGAGCTTTTCAAAAGCCGCACCAACACGTTCATGTTGCATTTTCCGTATCGGGGTTCTAATCCCGCTTTGCTAGACATGCTGGGCGGCAGCATGGATGTGATGTTTGATAATTTGCCATCTTCCCTACCGCATATCAGATCCGGCAGGCTAAAGGCTTTTGCCGTGACCAGCAACCAAAGATCTAGTGCGCTACCTGATGTTCCAACAATTGAAGAAGCGGGCAAGCTTGCTGGTGGCGATATTGCTAAATCTTTAGCAGGATTTGAGGCCAGCTCATGGTTTGGACTTCTGGCACCAGCGGGTACGGCAGTAGGCACGATCAACCGGATTCAGCAGGAAGTTGCGAAAGCGCTCAATAGCCCCGAAATCAAAGAGAAATTAGTCGCGCAAGGCGCTATCCCTAGCGGCAATACACCCGCTCAATTTGCGGCACTTATTGCGGCTGAACATCAAAAATGGGCTGAGGTTGTGAAAGTTTCTGGCGCTAAAGTAGATTAATAATCTATGACTAAGCGTTAAAGTGCAATCGTAATAGCAGTCCAAAGCAACAACCACAAAGACCGCCAATCTTTAGGGACATTGACTTCAGTTACATCACTCCAGCTACCTGCGGCGCCACTGTTATCAATAGCACGATAACGGACAAAGTGTTTGCCCGCAGCTGGATCAGGAATGTCGAGTTCTGTCTTTTTAACGGTAAACGTCAAGAAGTCTTTTTCGTTTTGGTTGCTATCAAAGTTGGCAGCCCGTGAAAACTGGATTTCGTATGCCTTCGCTTTGTGATCTGCCCAAGTGAGTTGCAATGATCTATCGTGCACATCCGACTCAACGATAGGCGCATCCAGCTTCGCCAAAACCGCAAAAGATTGCAACTCACTCCAAGGTCCAACCTTCATAGGGTTTGAGCCACTTTTGCTACGTGCTGCAATACGCCACGTATAAGTTCCAGAGACCAGATTAGGCAGTACAAACTCAAGCTCTTTCAGCGTATGCGTCGATCGTTGCTGCGCTGGATCCGTTATTTCGAGCAAGTAGTCATTGGCATTTTGAGACTTCTCCCAAAGCAGTGTCACGCCAGCTCCTGGCGCTAGCTTTTCTCCATTTTTGGGGGCTTGCAATGCAGGCGACAACGGTCTAACGCTCACTGATGTCGCTATTCTTGCATCCTTGCCTTCAAGTCCCTGCTCGTCTACCGCTCGCACAGCCAAGTAAAAAGTGCCATCATCTGGCGTTGGTATCCGAACATTTCTACCCGCATCAAACCGCTGATTAAAAATAATTTGACTCATCGCCTCATCTGTCGCCATTTGGACGCGATAAGCATAGACTTTGCGGCCCGATTGCTCAATGGGTAAGGCGGGGAAATCTAGCGTAGTTGCTTCTTGTTTGATCCCCCAACTGCGTAAGCTAGGCGCCTCTAGCAAGGCAACAGGCGCAGGAATTTTCAGGACTTTAGGGTCTAAAAGCACACCGAAGCCGCCAGGAACTTCCGCCTTTCTTGTCTCATCCAAAGCAGCAGAAACAAGGCCTTGCACCACTTCTGAACGTGTCAAAGCATCGCCTGTCTCGGCTGCCGATGCAAATCCATGCGCAACCCGAAAATCCGTCCCGCGCACACCAACCACTGTCGTCGGAGTTTGTATGCGTAGCGGTTTGGCTCGGTCGGTAGCTGGCGTTGCTCTTGTTTCAACCGATCCTTGGATCAATCGCATCAATCCAGAAAAGGCTTTCGTGCCTGTTTGACTTTCTGTTGTTTCTGCTTTTGGTCTGCCACGGTAATAGCGACTTTCTTCTAGTACAAATTGCGAGCCCCCCAGCAACTTAACTTGACTTGCATCAGGTAATTCCATGACGGCTGATCCATCAATCCCCACCACGATACGAGAGCCTTCTGGAATAGGCTCGCCCACAACCGCTCTGGTACTTTGAGCAGTACCTGGAACCACTATGCGCACATTGCCCGTGACGACTAGCCATTTAGCAGGGCTACTTTGCGTTTCAAACAAACGCGCTGGCAAACGCAAGGTCATACCCGGATAAATAACATACGGATCTGATTTAATGTTATTTAACTTGGCAATTTCGGGCCAATTGATATAAGCAGGTCGTTTGAAATATCGCTGCGCAATTGTTCCAAGCTGCTCACCTTTCTCAACAACCACCGATATGGTTTCAATATCAGCCGCATGCGTACACACGCCAATGAACGAAAAAGTAAAAGCAATAAATAATCGACGAAGCGTCGGTTGAAGGTCACAAAGACTAGGCATAAAAATTAAAAGTTAACCCCGCCTTGCACCCAAAATTTACTCATTGAGCTAGGGTTGGTCGTAGAAAGATCTTTCGCACTATGCAAGCCGTACATGGTGCGTAAGAAAAATCCCCATGATGTCGGCGTTGGCACTTTAGCGTTCGTCTGCAGAGTAAGCGTCAAGCCGTAACTGCCAAGCGCCCGCGAGTTCGCTGTTGTAGACGATGTCCCCGTAGGCACAGCCTCATAAAAGCGCACCCAACCGCGATCAACAAATAGTCCGTATGTCAGGTGATTAACCTCTTGGCCAATGGCAAGAGTTGAAGAGTAACGCAACTCAATAGTTGCATTCGCACCTGTACTACCGCCGGCCTCACCGCCATAGCCGCGTGTACTGCTAGGTCCACCTAAGCCTGTTTGCTCTGAGCCATCTAAGTTTTTACGGGCATGCTGTGCATTTAAAGCACTATAAAGAGTCAACCCCCCGCTCAAAGCTTGCTGACGTGCAAGGCTGTAGATCAATTTTGAGAAACGGCCTGCAGAATGTGCACCACTTGCTGCCGCATCGCTTGGATCGCTATTACCAATATAGCCAGAGCTGAATGTTGCGCTGTAAACAACATAGCCGCCGCCGCCAAAACCATCCACATGGTCACCACTTAAACCTAGACGAAGCACATTCGCATTAGTTTTAAAAGAAGTACCAACTGCGTCTACATTATT
This sequence comes from Comamonadaceae bacterium, assembly GCA_947372005.1. Classification (GTDB taxonomy): domain Bacteria; phylum Pseudomonadota; class Gammaproteobacteria; order Burkholderiales; family Burkholderiaceae_C; genus JASGCK01. The sequence goes on from CANBRV010000186.1 coordinate 3,101, forward strand.
CATGCCGCTTCGTACCTCTGCGGAGCTGCGTACATAAACAGATCGGTTCACAGAGCGTAGCAGTGGGTAGCTGACATAAGCAGACAGCGCATTAGATAAACCATGCGCTTGAGTCGCACTAAAACCTGCGCCCAATCGATATTCGCTTCTAGCAAATGATAAGCCTGTACGAATGCCTTCGTAGCCCACAGGCATAGAGTAGCTTGCACTACCCGTTTTAGTTGACGTTAATGTTGATGTCGCAATACCCAGACTAAGCTGATCGCCAATATTCCTTAGATTATTCAAATCGGCACTTGTGTTAACACGAGTCACGCCCGTCGATTGAGATCCATAATTATCAAAACCTACCGAAAAGGCGTCTGGCTTTGTTGCTCGGACTTCCACATCTAACTCAGATGTTCCCGTCACAACACCAGGCTTTAAATTAACAGCGGCTGTAACGCTGGGTAAATCTTTCAAAAGTAACACAGCGCGCTCTAGGCCATCATCCTGGATAAGCTTACCAACGCAATCTTTGTTATTGCGAACGCTGCACAGATTATTTGCTAATACTTGCTCGATGTGCACATTTTTAATGGCGCTCGTATTCTTAAGATTAATGGCGCCAAAATGCCCCTCGATAATATTAATCTGAATGATGCCATCCGTACTTTGCTGCGCAGGCAAATAGGCACGCCCAACGGTAAAGCCTTTGACACGGTAGTAACGTGATATGCCGTCCACAACAAGATCTAACGCAGAAAAATCGAGCTGCTTGTTAACACTGGAAGCCACTAAGGTATCCAGCTGACTTGTAGGAATGGCTACGTTGCCATTAAATCTAAAACCTTTAACTACCAGGCTAACTCCTTCTGGCAAGTCCTCTCGGGGTGTTGGTAGCGGTGGAATATTTGCCACAGGATTAGCCTCCCGGAGCGGGACCACTAGCTCAGCATTTTTATTAACTTGTCCAGCCTGCGGCAGCGCTTGAGACCATGCAACTCCAGAGTAAAAACCAGTCGCAATAACAAGTATCTGAATCCAGCGCCAACAGAAACAACGCCCCCGTGCAGGGGTTGAAGAACGAAATGGGCGCATGGTGAGAATTAAGGTATTAAGAAAGTTAACACTGCAAAAGGGCTGGTCATTCTACAATGAATGCAGAGTGAATAAAAAATAATACCAAAAGTCTACTTTGTAGCGATATCAGGCTTAATTAGCACATAGTCGCCGCGTGCACCTCGCCTTATTTGCAAAGCAATTGATTTTGTTTTATCTTGCTGCGTCAATAAGCCTTCAGCCTCTTTGGCAGTCATAACTTCGCTATTAGCAATAGCCACAATCACATCACCCTCTCGCAATCCTGCACTGGCAGCCCGACCAGAAGACGCATCAACGCGTGCACCGCCTTTTAGCTTTGCTTCTTTTTTTTGCTCTTCCGTCAAATCCGCAAGCGTTAAACCTAGCTTAGTCGCCGTCGCATAAGTAGGTGGCGTGGGTTTTTCGACTTTTTCAGGTTTGCTAGCCTTCGGTGCCTTGGACTCATCAGGCTCCAGCTCTGCCACAGTAATCGGCAACTCTAAAGTCTTGCCTCGGCGGAAAATACTCGCCGTAGTTTTTGTGCCTGGCTTGGTGCTACCGACTGCCCGCGGCAAATCACTTGATTTTTCAATTGGTTTACCATCAAATGTCAAAATAATGTCGCCAGGCTCCACACCCGCAGTTGCCGCGGGCGAGTCACTCATCACACGCCCAACCAAAGCGCCTTGTGCCTTTGCAAGCCCAATCGATTGAGCAAGCTCGGCGTTCACACTGCCCGCCTCCACACCAATACGACC
>CANBRV010000187.1 GCA_947372005.1 Comamonadaceae bacterium
ATTGCGCCCATTTTTTCGGCTTCCACAAAATCGGGGAAGGCGCGTGCGGTTTGCAAAATGCGCTCATCAAACACATTCCACGCGATACCTTTTGGCTGCGCGAGCACGCCCACAGCCGCTTCCGAGTAGCCTTGCTGCTCGTCGTGAAAGCGCTGACCTTGGCTATTGAGTTGCACACCGCCGTTCATCATGAGTGCCCACGAAATCAAAACACCGTGCGGCACTGCCCACGAGCCGTGCCCTTGGTACGCGCCCATATCAGCCAAGGCCACGCCCAGCTTGGTTCCCAACGTGATAGCCGTGCCGTCGTTGCCGCTATGCCCTGCATAGATCGCATCCGCCATCTCAGGAATGTATTGCTGCACGAGTGCAGTGTTCCCGCCAAAGCCGTTGCAAGCCAAGAGCAGCGCATCACAGCGAAGCATTTCCACGCTGCCGTCAGGCCGCGTGTAGGCGATGCCAGTGACTTGCTTTGCAACTTCCGATGTCTCATCCACAAAAATTTGAGTCAATCGAGCATCTGTTAAAAGCGGAATCTGCGCTCGTTCTTGCGCAGCTAGCAGCCGTGCCATGAGGCCTGCACCCGTTTTTTCTGGCGTGGCGTGCATGCGCCGTGTGCTGTGGCCTGGATACAAAAATCCATCCAGCACCTGCCAAGGCACGCCGTGCTTTGCCTCTAGCGCATCGAGCGCGGGCGCAATCGCTGTGCTGTAGGCCTCAACCAGATGCGTCGCTGCATAGCCTTTGGCTTTGCCTTGGATGTCGTGCGCAAACTGCGCCGCGCCATCCGCAATGCCAGCGGACTGCTGCGCCTTTGTTCCCGCTGCAGGAATAAATCCTGAAGATAGCGCTGTCGAGCCGCTAGGCGTGCTATCCCTTTCAATCAGCACGCAGTCAATACCCAAGTCATGCAGCATCAGCGCGGCGGTGAGACCACACGCGCCAGCGCCAATGATGGCGACGGGAGTGTGAGGGGTGTTGTTCAAATCAAGCATAGAGATTCATGATTTTTGAAACTTCAATTTCAACTGATTGAGGAGCCCACCCGCTGCCACCATCTCCCGTAAAAAATGAGGAATCGGCTCGCAGGCCAAGCACAGCTTGCCTTGCAGCAGGGTGGGTTGGTCGCCTTCCCATTCAATTGTGATGGGCGCATCGTCAGTCAACTGCCCTGCTTCTTTGCAAGTAATCAGCAACAAGCCAAGATTGAACGCATTCCTAAAGTACAGCCCACTGTATGACGGTGCAATCACGGCGCGAATGCCAAAGTGAACGAGTACGCCAGCCGCCTGCTCGCGCGACGAGCCGATGCCAAAGTTTTCGCCCGCCACGATCACGTCTCCGCGCAGCACATTCGCTGCAAATTCAGGGCTAACGGCTTCTAGGCAGTGCTGGGCGATCACGTCAATCCCGTGCTGCATGTACGCGCCCGGTGCTAGCACGTCGGTGTCAATTTCTTTTCCGAGTAGCCAAACTTTCGATTGAATGCTTGTCATGCCAGCACCTCGCGCGGATCGGTGATGCAGCCTGTGAGCGCTGACGCGGCCACCGTGTAGGGCGAGGCCAAATACACCTGCGTGCTCGCTGGACCCATGCGGCCCTTGAAGTTGCGTGCTGTGGTGGAGATGACGACTTCGTGCTCGGCAAAGCGGCTGCCGTAGCCTGCGCACGCACCGCAAGAATTGGGCAGTAGCTCGCAGCCCGCATCCAGCAAGGCTTGCAGCGTGCCATCGCTCGCAGCCAAGTCCTGATCTTGCTTGGAGGCGGGTGCTACCAAGAGGCGCACGCCTTTGGCGGTTCGTTTGCCGCGTAGCACTTGTGCGGCAAAGCGTAGATCGTCAATTTTTGCGCCTGTACAGGCACCGATGTAGGCGGTGTTGATGGCAACACGGTTGTAGTCCGTCACGGCGCGGGTGTTGGCGGGGCTGTGCGGTGCAGCGACTTGAGGGGCAAGTGTGCTGGCATCAAAGTGATGCTGCTCGGTAAACGAACCCGCATCGGATTGAAGGCATTCGCTACCGTTCGTCCTGAGCTTGTCGAAGGATGTTTCCTTGAAAGCCTTATGCTGCTTGGCTTCTAGCCAGCCTCTTGTGACATTGTCTGCCGCAATCAAACCCGTTTGCGCGCCCATTTCTGCGCTCATATTGCACAGCGTCATGCGCTCTTCCATCGAAAGTGCTCGCACCGCTTCACCGCAAAACTCGACGGCTTGGTAGCGTGCGCCGTTCATGCCAAAACGTGCCAGCAGATGCAGCATCATGTCTTTAGCGCTGACACCTTTGGCAAGGCGTCCGCTCCAATCGAGCGCAATGGTTTCGGGCACGCGCAGCCAGATCTGTCCTGTGCTGACGACGCCCAGCATCTCGGTACTGCCCACGCCAAACATGTACGCGCCAAATGCTCCGCCAGTGGGCGAGTGCGAATCGCCGCCAACGCATAGCATCCCAGGCTGAATGTGTCCATGCTGCGGCACGACGACGTGGCAAATCCCTTGGCTGTCATAGACGTGCGGCAACGCTTCGTCCCGCGCCCAATCACGGGCGATGCGCACGATCTTTCGCGACGCGTCGTCTTGTTCCGGCACGTAGTGATCCATGACGAGCACGACTTTGGATTTGTCCCAAATCTGCGCACCAATTTCTGCGAGCATGGGCTTTAAGCGGCGCGGGCCCGATGAATCGTGGAACATCGCCATATCGACCGTGCAAGTGACGATCTCGCCAACGCTTGTACTGGCAAGACCTGCAGCGCGACTGATGATTTTTTGTGCGAGGGATTGAGGAGCGGGTGAAGTCATCACAGTCATTCTGGTTTAGCGCCCGAATATCGCACGACTTTTCCCCAGCGCGTGATTTCGGCTTGCACAAAACGCCCAAATTCTTGCGGACTATTGCCCACAGCTTGCATGCCTTCAAGCGCCAGCCGCTGCTGCATCTCGGGCATCGCCACAGCCGCGCGAGCCACATTGGATAAGGCTTGCGCGAGGGCGGAGGGCAGATTGGCGGGAGCAAATAAGCCAAACCACGCGCTCGACTCGTAACCTGGCAGCGCCTCGGCAATAGCAGGTGCATCGGGGTAAGCCGCCAAGCGCTTGGGACTGGTCACGCCCAGCAATTTCAGCTTGCCCGCCTTGATGTGCTGCTGCACATTGCCCACCGCCGCAAACATGAGTTCCACTTGCCCCGCCAGCACATCGGCCACCGCAGGTGCTGTGCCTTTGTAAGGGATGTTGACGATGAACACGCCTGCCTGCTGCTTAAACGCATCGCCGGCCATGTGCAAGGACGAACCCACACCGCCCAGCGCAAAGTTCAGCTTCCCAGGGCGCGCCTTGGCCAAGGCAATCAGCCCCTGCACATCACGCACAGGCAAACTGGGATGCGCGACCAAGAGCGAAGGCGAAGTGGCAATGCAGGTCAACGGCGTGAAGCTGTGCAGTGGATCGAAGGGCAGATTCGGATACAGCGTGGCATTGATGGCGTGACTGGTAAAGCTGAGCAAGAGCGTATTGCCATCAGGCGCAGATTTGGCAACGATGTCTGCCGCTAAATTGCCACCCGCACCCGGACGGTTTTCAATGATGACGGTGCGGCCCAGCAGCTTGGCCAGTTGCGGCGCAAGGCTTCTGGCGATGGTGTCGGTCGAGCCGCCGGGGGTCACACCAACCAAGATGCGTAGTGGGATGTTGGGGATGCCCGCGCTAGTTTGCGCCGATAACCAACTGGGCGCGGCAACACTGCACGCGGCCAATAATTGAAGATGGAAATCACGGCGCTGCACGATTTCTTCCTGCGGCTCAATCCAACTTTACCTGAGCATCACGTACCAGCCGCGTCCAAAACTTCGCGTCTTCAGTTAAGAAAGCGGCAAAAGCGTCTGGCGAGGCAGAGAGCGCGACATCCGTGCCTTCCCGCGCCAGACGCTTTTGCCGCTGGGCTGGTTCATGGCTGTGCGCGTGGCATCAAACAATTTTTTCACGATGGCGGGCGGTGTGTTGGCAGGCACGAAGAGGCCATACCAAAATTCAATCGCGTACTCAGGTAGGCCGGCTTCGGCCATGCCGGGCAAGTTGGGAAAGAGTGCTGTGCGTTCTCGCGTGCTGACTGCCAAGCCGCGCAGCCGCCCCGCTTGCACCATCGGCAACACGGAGGGCGGCGTGCCAAAGGTGAGCTGCGTATCGCCAGCAATGACGGACGCAATGGCGGGCGCGCCGCCTCTAAATGGGATGTGCTGCATGTCGAGGCCTGCCACTTGCGCAAATAACGCGCCGCCCAAATGCGGCGCCGAGCCATTGCCTGAGCTAGCGTAATTGAGTGTGCCAGGTGCTTTTTTTGCCTGAGCAATTAAGTCTTTGATCGAAGTGATGTTTGACTTGCTGCTCGCCGCAATCACCAAGGGCGAGCTGGTCATTTTGCTAATGGGCGCAAGGTCGCGCGGCGTGTAACCCAGCTTTGAATTGAGCGCTGGATTGACGGACAGGCTGCTGGGGCTGGCAATCAAAATCGTGTAGCCATCGGGCGCAGATTTGGCGACAAACTCGGCCGCAATGCTTGAGCCCGCGCCAGCTTTGTTTTCCACAATGACGGTTTGTCCAAGTGCTTTGCTAAGTTGGTCGCTCATCGAACGGGCGACGTAGTCGGCAGCGCCTGCAGGAGCGAATCCGACAACGAGTTTGATGGGTTTGCTGGGGTAGTCAGATGCTGCCGTTTGAGCGAATCCGCACTGCACTAAGCCATACAGGATAAGGGCTGCGAGCCCATTTTTAGTGTTGTTCATGATGTATTACTCATGTTGAAATCTGCACCACAATTTTGCCTAAGTGCTCGCTGGCATCCATGCAGGCTTTGGCCTCTGGCAGCTCGTCAAACGCAAACACTTTATCGACCAGTGGCGTGATGCGGCCATCTGCCAACATGGG
>CANBRV010000188.1 GCA_947372005.1 Comamonadaceae bacterium
TCAGGGACATGATAGAGGGCAACAAAAGCAAGCAATGTGCTAGCCAGCGCAATAATATCTGGATTGCTACTAAAAAGGGTTGCAAGCCAATGGCGGCTAATCAAGATAGCTACGCCAAGCGTACAGCTGAAGATAAGCCCCCAAGTCAACGTTTGCCGAATCAATTGCGCTGCCAACTTTGGATTGCCGTGGCCGATCCAATAAGACACGCGTGCAGTTGCTGCCACGCCGTAAGAAATAGGAAACATAAAAACCATGGCCGCCATGGTGCCCGCAATTTGATGCGCAGCAGATGCGGTAATGCCAAGTCTTGCCACAAGTAGTGAAATTAAGGTGAACGAGGTGATTTCTACAAGCTGGCTAAGTCCCGCAGGCAGCCCTAGTCGCAAGTGCTGCCGAATTGCCTGCCAATTGGGCGCATCTAGTTTTCGCCAAATGGCAAATGGTTTGTAGTCAGCATGTGTGGAAACCAAGTACACACCAATGGCTAACCCTATTGTGATTGTGATGAGAGATGCGACTGCGCAACCCGCTAGTCCATAAACACTAACTAAGGCGAATGTGAGTGGAATTTTGAGGATCAAAATTCCCACTTGCAACCACGTAACAAACCATGGCTTACCTAGCGCCTGATTCAGTGCTGCATACATACGAAACAGCATAAACAATGGTACAACAAAAGCTTGTATGGCGAGGTAGCGCTCAATATCGGGGATCAAATTTGGAGGGACTTGCGAGACGCTGAGTAACCAGTGCGGAAAAATCAAAATCAAAAATGCAATGATTGATAGTCCTGCTGCCAAATAAAGCCCTTGGTGCAGGGTTTTTCCAACCTCGAGATGACGTCCTGCGCCGCGATGCTCAGCGTAAATCGGCAACAAGACATTTAAAACGCCAATAAGACTGACGATCACGCTGATATTGAGTGCGCTTGCAACCGATAGCGCAGCCAGTGCTTCGCTGGCATAGCGTCCTGCAACAACCGTGTCGACAACTCCAGACAGTACCGCAGCTAGTTGACCTGTCAGTACTGTGATCGTGTGCTTCCAGATCAGACTGCGTTCTGCTTTAAGTTGAGGGTTCATTTCTTGCGAGTGTAAATAAGCCAATCTTCAGTTTTATCACTAGGACGGCGTATTGTCGCTGTGTGCTGCCATTGTGCAATCGTCACGTAATCAGGCAAGCTGGGAGTGGCATCTCCGTCTACGATTAGCCACTCGCAGGCGACCCCGCGGTTGGCCTGCACGAGGTAGCTTCCTGTGTAGTAGCGTAGCGCTGCTTGCTGCGCAGGACGTAGACCATGAACAGCGACACATTGACCAGGTTGTACCGAGATATGTTGTTGCACCAGCACCATTAGTGGTTTGTAACTACGCGCATGATCTAATAATGGCAACCATAAACTCATTAAAAGTGCCCAGCAAAGTGCTGCTCCGCCAGCAGGCAACACCATACTCATCCAGATGGCTGGACGGTGCTTTCCAAGGCGCCAATAGACTAAAAGTCCCCATGCTACTGTTGCTGCTAGCGCTAACAAGAGGACAGGGGCTGAGAACGTAGGGTTAAATGCGGGCAGAAGCCTTGCCACGTTTGCTGCAGGTTGAGGAGGCACGCCTGTCTGCATGGCAATCCATACAACCCAAATCACGAATGCGCAGCCGCTAAAAAAAAGTAGCGTAAAAAGGTCAATCAAACTCTTCATTGCACGTCTGAGTGTCGGCAGTGCAAATGCTGCCAGCGTAGCCAATGCCGGCAAACTTCCCATAAACCAACGATCTTGTTGTACGGCGATAGGTAAAACGATGAGATGCAGCAGCACGATGGCTAGTGGAAGCGCTATGTGTGGTGCTGGGCGCAAATTGAGCCAATGCCTCCGCCATTTGATAACAGCTAACCCTGCCAATGCCCATGCAGGCCAAGCAAACCAAAGCAACATGTGAGCGCTATTTCTCCAAGCATCAAATCGTAGCCATTGGCTAGGATCAAACATTCCGTTATGCAGTACAAAGAACAATCCAATGCTGGCAGTAACTAAAGCCAAAATAGCTTTGATGGGATGGTATTGGTAGCTGGCCAGGCCAAAAAAAGCCAGTGTCATCAAGCTTGCCTGCAATAGCGTTGCAGTTGTTTCGTGGCCAAGCTGCGCTAAACCTAGGCACGCAACCAATGCCAGTAAGGCGCCATCAGCAACGGCGCGGGCATAGTCGGTCGGCTTGGCTTCACCGCCAAATGCAAAAGGCACTGGCTGCGCTGCATCACGCCGTGCTAAATAATAAGTGGCATACCAGGTGGCTATGCACGTCAGACCTAACAGTAGGACGGCGAGGAGACGCACAAAAAACCATGCACCAGCAGACGCCCCGATGCTGTCAAATAGTAGTCCAAAGCCACTGATATCTTCGCTGCGCCAGGGCTCTCGCCCCACAAAACCAGCCAAGATGTAAGCGGCGCATAAAGCAACCAAGGCCCAGCGCGGGAAGCGTCTCACTGCATCCTGCGCCACGATAGCAGGCGAGGGAATCTGAGTACGCAAAGTCGCAGAAAACGAAGTGGGTTGGAATTGTCTATTTGCCATAAAAAAAGCAGTCCAAATGTTGGACTGCTTTGATTGTGCCTTGAAGGCGTTTGCGTTTAAGCCGCAGGCGTTTCGGCAGCTTTCGCAGGGGTTTTGCCGTAACGGTTCAAGAACTTAGCCACTGGTCCGCCCATTGTGTCCACAGATTTCTGTGTACCTGTGTAGAAAGGATGTGACTCGCTGGATGTATCCAGCTTGTACAGCGGCAACTCACGTCCGTCGTCCATCTTGATCATTTCTTTGGCGTTAACCGAAGAGCGGGTCACGAACTTAAAGCCATTGGATAAGTCCAAAAAGCAAACTTCGCGGTAATTAGGGTGAATGCCGTCTTTCATGGGGAAATCCTTTTATATTCAAACGCGTTAGCCGCACCAATAACCTTTTTTATCGGGCACTTTTCGCAAAGCCTTCGATTATAGCCTTTTCTTCCCAAGAAAGCTAAGCCAAAAAATCCCGAATAGCCCAGCTCCGATAGATGCAAGCAAAATCGCCATTTTGGACGCGTTGATGACTACTGATTCACCTGCGAAGGCGAGATTCGTAATGAAAATGGACATCGTAAAGCCGATTCCACCTAGCAATCCAGCGCCCACTATATGCCCCCATCTTAGATCGCTCGGCAAGCGGCAGATGCCGACAGCAACCGCTAGGGCGCAAACGAGGGTGATACCCAGAGGCTTGCCAAGCACTAAGCCCAAAACAATCCCCAAGCTATTGACGCCGCCGAGAGAGTGCATCCAATCTGCACCGATATAAACTGCCGTATTGGCTAGTGCAAAGATGGGCAATATGACGAACGCGACTGGTTGATGCAGCATGTGCTCGAGCCGATGAGAAGGTGAGGTTTCGTCTTCGCTTTTTGCAGAAAAAGGGATGGCAAAAGCCAGCATAACGCCGGCAATCGTAGCGTGAACGCCTGACTGAAGCATCAAGAACCACATCACCGCACCACCCAGCAAGTAGGGCGCTAAATGCATGACGCGAAAGAAACGATTAAGTGCACACAGGATTGCCCAAACGGCAATCGCTCCAGCAAGATAGCCAACAGATACTTTTGCAGTGTAAAAAACCGCAATGATGACGATGGCGCATAGATCATCAATGACCGCGAAAGCCACAACAAATACTTTCAGGCTAGCGGGTATGCGACTCCCCAACAAAGCCAAAGCACCAAGTGCAAAAGCGATATCGGTTGCCATGGGAATACCAATTCCTGCCTGGGTAGGCGTTCCTGCATTAAGTGCGTAATGAATCAGCGCTGGCAGGGCAATGCCGCCTAGTGCAGCAAAGAGAGGAAGTAAAGCGTTTTGAAGTTTGGACAATTCCCCGCTATACAGTTCGCGTTCTAGTTCGAGGCCGATAAGCAAAAAGAACACCGCCATCAAGGCATCGTTAATCCAGTGCTCTATGCTGAGTCCACCCACTGATATTTGCCACCAATGAAGGTAATCAATACCCAGCGGCGAATTTGTGAGCAATAAAGAGGTTGCCGTACAGCAAATCAGCAGCACACCACTGGCTTTTTCAGACTTAAAAAATTTCTGAAAAGTCTGGGTGAGCGTGAGAGATTCTGTCTTCACAGTGCGAATTACCCGCCTCTGCGCATCATTTCAAAGAACTCGCTATTGTTCTTGGTGGCTTTCATGCTCTTCAAAACCATTTCCATCGACTCGATCTCGTCCATATTGAACATGAACTGGCGCAGGATACGGGTTTTTTGCAGTACTTCGGGCGCCAGCAAGAGCTCTTCGCGGCGTGTACCTGACTTGGTGAGTTCAATCGCTGGGAAGATGCGTTTTTCATACAGGCGACGGCTTAGGTGAACCTCGGAGTTACCAGTACCTTTGAATTCTTCAAAAATCACCTCGTCCATGCGGCTGCCTGTATCGACCAGTGCGGTTGCGATGATGGTGAGTGAGCCGCCTTCTTCCACGTTACGAGCTGCGCCAAAAAAGCGCTTTGGGCGGTGCAAGGCGTTGGTATCAATACCGCCCGAGCCAATCTTGCCTGAGCTTGGCATCACGTTGTTATAGGCGCGAGCCAAACGCGTGATTGAGTCCAGCAAAATCACCACGTCTTTTTTGAGTTCGACGAGGCGCTTGGCGCGTTCAATCACCATTTCGGCGACATGAACGTGACGCGCTGCGGGTTCGTCAAAGGTCGAGCTAATCACTTCGCCGCGCACCGTGCGCTGCATCTCGGTGACCTCTTCAGGGCGCTCGTCAACGAGCAAAACCATGAGATGCGAATCGGGATAATTAGCGGCAATCGCGTGGGCAATGTGTTGCATCATGACCGTTTTGCCAGATTTAGGTGACGCGAC
>CANBRV010000189.1 GCA_947372005.1 Comamonadaceae bacterium
GCCGATTAGCTTCAAGAAAGCCCAATCGTTGGTTGTAATCATCGACCGTTAAGTTGTTGCAAATATCGATGCATTCGGTGATAGTTTCAAACCGAATAAAAGCCCTCTCATCGAGGCCGTGTTCTTGCGTATTAAGACAGCCTCGGTAAATAGGCACAGTCAGGCTATTAAAGCAGTCCAGTAATTTTTCAGAAAAATAGTCTGGCTCGACGTGGTTTTCTATGGCGATGTGAAACATAGAGGTGAACATCGCATCTTTTTTATCATCTGGAAGAATGGGGAGTCCAAATCTTTCCCAATTGGGTAGACGCTTACTAATAAAAAAGCGATTGGGTATTGTGAATTCTGCACGTCTTTGGTAGAGCTCATCGCGCAGCTGATAGCCTGTCATGTTGGAGGGGCCACCACCAATGGAAATCATGCTACTGACTTCGAATGCTTTGGTGCTGGGAATTTCGTTAACATAGGTGTCCCAAAAGGTCATAAGCCTAACGTTTGGATACTGCAAGTGACGCTTGTCATGGCTAATGATCAGATCGAAGCTACTCCAATGCGCGGCCAATTCGGCTTCAGAGGCGCGGATGGGTTCGGGTTCACAAGCCAACAATAAAACTCTAAACCGATCTGCACGAATGGGTTTAATAAATGAAAAGTGAATATCGCAAGGAAACGGGAAATCAAAATCTAACCAAGCGGTACCGAAATTTTCAACCTGCATGGTTAATCCTTAGATAGCGGCTGGTTGCGGCACATTAAATAAGGTCGGTAGGCGCCAAGGCAGACCGTTAGGAAAGAGCTCGTGCATGGTGGCATTACCCCTGATAAAGGCCTCTGCATTCATAGAGTGCGATCCGTCGGACGATAAGCGGTAATTTGCTGTTGAAGTACCTGTACATGCACAAGGTAATTGATGCCTCATGAGCTCAGCAAGGAAGGTGCGATCAGATACTCGGGGTATATACCAAGTATGCGCATGCTTTCGCGCCACTTCCGTTTTAAGAGAATAACAAGTATTGTCAACTAAATGGGTGTTATAAACATTGGTGAATAAACCGATACTTTCGCAATCATCTTCGCAAAGATACTGGCCTTGGTTGTCAACAATTTTCCGAAGCGAAAAAGCCCAATCAACATGATAATTTTCAATTAAATGGAGGGCGTTACTGCAATGCGTAGGCTCTATCCAATTGTCATCATCGACATAGCACATCACTTCCTCAGACACTACAAATGGCGCTAGGGCAAAAACAGGCGCCATTGCATAACCGTTTGCACCGTTATTGTTGGGCAAATAAACAGCTTCCACATTCGGATATTGATCTAGTATTTCTTTTGCTTTAGACCAATGTTCTTTGCCATGCACAAAAACATAATGCCGGCACGGCATAGTTTGATTGATCACGCTGGCAATAGTTTCATGTAAGGTTGGCCGACCAATTGTGGACGTGACAACGGCAATTTTTGGATTAGACATAATCAAGATTATTAAGTATTGAGGCTGCGACGAGTTTGCTCTATGAGCGCAGACTCGGAGCTATAAATAGGTGAATAGTTAAAGTCATCGCCCGCTTTTTTATTTTGAGAAAAATAGTATGGCTTATTCCCCGTCGATTTGATACCCTGCTCTGCATTGGCAATTTCGTAGATTAAGCCAAATTCTTTTTGCATGATCTTCAATAAATGCAATTTATCGATAGGTTTTTGGCTAAAGCAGTCAACCGCCGCATTGCACGGCTTTGTATCCAAAATGAGTTGGATGAGTTGGTAAAAATCTGCGGGATGAAGGTAGTCTCGCGCCATGAAATGCGGTGATGTTTCTAGTGTTGTTTTATTTTGAATGGCGCGAATGATATCCGTGATTAAAAATCTAGCCGCCATGTCTTGTGTATGACTGAAATAATTAAAAATGCGGATGTCAACAATGGGCAGGTGTGGCAGGGCGCGATGCCGGCATTCAGCATGCAGCTTGGCAACGCCGTACCAGTCTTGCGGCCTTAAATGATTGATGTTGAGGTCGGTTTTTGTGTTGACGTTTGCAGGCTCTTCAAAAGTCGAGCAATACGCAGCACCGCTACTCAAAAATATGTATTTGCAGGTTGGATGTGCCTCAACATATTGAAGTGCCAAATCATCATATTTCCAAGTGATATCGAAAATTCCAGCGCCTAGCTTAGCAGTTTTCGCTGGATTGCCAACGCCTACAAAATTGATGATGGCGTCGTATGGGTCGGAGATTTGAAATTGTTCAAATGAATGGGTGGCATATTGATGGGCTACTTGAACGCTAGTTAGCCATTGCTCGATAGCCTCGGGGCGTCGAGCGAACAGGACTAAAGAGTGCGTATTATTTTTTGCACAAGATAAGATTAAATCTTTTGCAATTTCACTAGTGGCACCAAAAATGGCTACGCGCATCATCTAATCCAAAGCTAAATAGGCATGGATTTTTTGAGCGATTGCCACTTCGTCTAAGCCATGTTCTTTGAGTAGATACTCATATGTCCCGCAATAATGCGAGAAGCGGTCATTTGTACCTATTCGGAGTATTTTTATGGGAGCAAATTGTGATGCAATCTCGGCTATTACGGAACCTAGTCCCGCGAGGGTAGAGTGTTCTTCTAAAGTGACCAATATTTTGTTTTCTTTGCAAATGGAAACGACTTGCTGAATATTAATAGGCTTAATGAATGGCGCACTCCAGACCGCTGCTTGAGGGAATTCTGTATCCGCAATTCTTTGCGCGCTACGTGCCATAGAGCCAGTTGCAATGAAGCTTAATCCGCTCTGTATACCCTCTCTAACCTTTATCAATTCGCTGACTTTGATGTGAGGCATTGCTTGATGAGTATCACCTCTATCCGACTTTCCCATCCGAAGATAAACAGCACTATGTGATTGATAAGCAAGCTCTATGCAGGCTGTAACTTCATGGCGATCGGCGGGTGAATAAATCGATAAATTGGGTATAGCCCTTGTGCAAGCAATATCTTCAGTTGATTGGTGGCTCGTACCCAGATGGCTATAGACAAACCCAGCACCATCACCAATAAAAACAACAGGCAGTTGATCGTGTGCTACATCAAGTTTGATTTGCTCTACAACACGTACAGGTATAAACGCACTTAAGCCATAGACAAATGGCCTGAAGCCAGTTCTTGCTAAGCCAGCAGCCATTCCCACCATATTTTGTTCTGCAATACCCGCATTGATGTACTGGTTCGGGCATTCACGCCTGAAATCGTCAAACAAAGCGTAACCGTGGTCTCCAGTGAGCAACAGCACGTTTGGGTCAGCTTTTGCCAGTCGCACCAATGTGTCGGAAAAAGCGGCTCTCATAGGATATCCCTAGCAACGGCAGATCGTGCCTTTGCATAAGTTTCAGCATCGAGCCTAGTGTAATGCCACATGTTGTTGTGCTCCATGAAAGGCACACCTTGCCCTTTTACTGTTTTAGCAATAAGCGCCTTTGGTTTTCTAGAGGCGCTTGCCCATAGTGCGCAGATGGCGCTATCAATGACAGACTCATCATGGCCATCAATGGTGACAGCTTCAAATCCAAAACTTTCAAACTTAGCTTGAATCGAACCGAGTCTCAAAACGTCTTCAGTACTGCCCATCGCTTGAAAGCCATTCTCATCAACAATGACCATGAAGTTTTGTAATTCGTGATGCGCTGCGAAGAGTGCTCCTTCCCAAATAGGCCCTTCATTGATTTCACCGTCGCCAACTAAGGCGTATGTTTTTTGATCTGTGTCGCGAAGTTTTGACCCCATAGCCATACCAACAGCAACAGAAAAGCCATGCCCCAAAGAGCCTGTGGTTGCTTCGAGTCCAGGGACGCGAGAGTCCGATAGCCCTTTGAGATCACTACCGTCAGAAAAGTAGCCAGTGAATGCTTCATCTTTAAGCCAGCCCAATTCACGCATACAGGCATACTGCGCCATCACACCATGTCCTTTGCTGAGGATGAGGTAGTCGCGATGGGGCGCTTGCGGATCGTTATCGGGATAGCGCAGGTGCGAGCGATAAAGCACTGCTAAAAGCTCAACGATAGAGAAAGCGCAACCGATGTGAACAGTCGAACCTGCGTAAGCCATATCCAGTATGGTCTTGCGTAGCGTTTTACTATCAAAGGGTATTTGAGTCTCAACCATTTTTGATTGCAGGGATTAAAAATTCACGCCTAAGTACGATTCAATCTTGCTAGCAGCATATTCCAGCATTGCTTTTGTCAGTGCAGGCTGCACGCCAATCCAAAACGTATTGTTCATGACGTTGTCAGTGTTGGTCAGTTCTCCGCTAATGCGGTATGCAGCGCCCGCCATATAAGGCTGCCGAGTCAGATTACCTGCAAACAACAAACGTGTGCCTACTTTTTCTTGATCTAAGTAAGTCAGCAAGTCCAAGCGCGAGACGGGGCAGTTTTCTTTGAGCGTAATCGGAAAACCAAACCACGACGGGTCTGAATGCTCGGTGGGTTCTGGAAGGTTTAAAAACTCTTCGCAGCTTTTGAGTCTTGCTTTGAGGAAGGCGTAGTTGTCTTTGCGTGCTTGAATAAACTGCGGCGCTTTCTCTAACTGCGCCAAACCGCAAGCCGCTTGCATGTCGGTAATTTTGAGGTTGTAACCCAGGTGGCTGTAGGTGTATTTGTGGTCGTAGCCATCTGGCAAATCGCCGCCTAGTTCTTTTTTTGTCCAGCAAAACCGTTTGCTGCAGGTGTTGTCTTTGCCGGGTGGGCAATAGCAATCGCGTCCCCAGTCGCGGAAGGATTCGGCAAT
>CANBRV010000190.1 GCA_947372005.1 Comamonadaceae bacterium
ACCTTCCAAGACGCAGCAAGAGCAGGCTCAATCGAACCATCGGCCTTCTCGCGCACGAGCGGCTCATACGCTGGCATGAGCGCCGTACCGGCACGACCATTGCCGCTCATCGACGGGTCAATGCTTTGCGGTGCAAACGGATTGCCCACGGTCAATACCTTTTGCGCCATCGCAGGCGCAATACCAAATGAGAGCGAAACAGCTAACGCTGCGACTCCCAATACAAAACGTCTTTGTAACTTCATGACTCACTCCTTAAAAATAAAACAACTAAAACTGATGTAACAGTTAACCCCGCGCCGCTCGCCAAGCCTCACGCCGCTGCTTTTGCAGGATGGGATTTGGAACAGGTGCAGCCGACAACAATGCTTGCGTATAGCTGTGCACTGGCGCATCGTGCACCTGCGCAGCATCACCCATTTCGACAATATCGCCCCTAAACAAAACGGCGGTGCGATGCGAGACATGACGCACTACAGTCAAGTCATGCGAAATGAAGAGCAAGGTCAAACCCATACTCTTTTGCAAGTCATTTAGCAGATTTAAGACTTGCGCTTGCACCGATAAATCAAGACCACTGACGGGTTCGTCGCAGACCACCAACCTTGGACGACCGATGACCGCCCTAGCGATCGCAATGCGCTGGCGCTGCCCACCCGAAAACTGCGCAGGATAACGACTGGCAGTGTCTTGCGGCATGCCGACTTGCTCCAGCACTTCGGCGACTTTGCGCTCTCGGTCTTGCCTTGTGAGCGTGCTTTGCATCAAGAGCGGCTCAGCCAGCGTGTCACCAATCGTGCGCACAGGATTGAGTGAGCCATACGGATCTTGGAACACCACTTGAATATCACGCCCAAGCTCGCGGCGGCGCACGCGCGTGGCATGCGTGATGTCTTCGCCATCAAACAAAACTCGGCCCGATGTCGCAGGAATTTGACCCAAGATGACCTTGCCAATCGTCGTTTTGCCTGAGCCCGACTCGCCCACCAAGCCAAGAGTCTCGCCTGCGTGAATATCCAAGCTCACACTATTTAAAGCATGAAATTCTTTTTTGCCTGACTTAAAAATAACACCCAGGTCTTGGACTTGCAACAGAGGTGTGCTCATGCGGTCACCTCCATCGTCTTGTTACCCATGACATCGGCAATCGTCGGCAGACGATCGCCTGCATTTACGTTATGCGGATTGGCTTTGAGCAGCGCCTGCGTGTACGGATGCTGTGGGCGTTCAAACAAATCCATCACGCTGGCCTGCTCCATGGTATTGCCCTGATACAGCACGAGGGCACGGTCGCAAATATCCGCCACCACACCCCAGTCGTGTGTCACCAAAACCACCGCCATATTGTGCGATTTGGAGAGCTCACGGATCAGCTCTAAGATTTCTGCTTGCACCGTCACGTCGAGCGCGGTGGTTGGCTCGTCGGCCAATAGGATGGCGGGCTTTAAGGCCAAGGCTCTGGCAATGCCCACGCGCTGTGCCATACCGCCCGATATCTGGTGCGGATAGCGTTTGAAGATGTCTGCGGGATCTAAGATTTGCACTTGCTCAAGTAGTGCAATCGCCTGTGCTCGCGCCTCACTTTGGCTCACCTTGCTATGCGCACGAATGACTTCCGTCAAATGATGCCCGACGGTAAAGCAAGGATCGAGCGCCGCCATCGGCTCTTGAAAAATCATGCCGACTGTTTTGCCACGCAGTTTGGCGAGCTTTGCCGTATCCGTCAATGCGATGCGTTCTTGCCTGCCCTCCATCATGACCGTTGCTTCGCCGCGCTTGACCTCAACGCCGCTTGGCAAGAGCCCCAGCAGTGAGAGCGATGTCAGCGTTTTACCGCTACCTGACTCCCCCACAATGCCAAGCGTTTCGCCTGCGCGTAGCTCGAAGCTGATGTTGTTAACCAGCACTTTTGCATCCGCTGCCGTCGTTTGAATCGTCACATGACGCATCGCCAGCACCACATCACCAGCAACGGGATCAGCGTTTGCATCCAAGGCGGTACTGGCAACCTTCGCCCTAGCGCCGCCGCGCGTCCACGTCTCGACTGCGGTGTCGGTAAGCGCGTCGCCAAGCAGTCCAAACGACAAAATCGTGAGTGCAATCGTCAAACCTGATGGCACAAGCATCCAAGGAAAATCGTTCACGCTAGAGGCTGCGTCATAAATCATGCCGCCCCATGTGGGTGCGGGTGGCACGACACCTAAGCCTAAAAAGCTAATGCCTGTTTGCGTAGTCACTGCCGCGGCTGAAAACAGCGAGAGCGACACGATGATCGGTCCCACAATACGCGGCAACACATGGCGCACGATGATGGCGACATCTGATAGGCCACTGATACGTGCCGCTTCGATGTAGAGCTCTTCGCGCACACCCAGCGTGACACTTCGCACGATCCGAATAGAGCCAGCACTTGCCAGCACACCAAACGTCACCATGGCCGATAGCATGGATCGACCAAACACCATCAGCACGGCAAGCGCCGTCACGATAAAAGGCAGCGACATCATGAGATTGACGTATTGCGTCACCCATTTGTCCCACGTGCCGCGAAAATAGCCTGCGCTGACACCCACCGAAATACTGAGCAAGCCCGCCACCAGCAAGGCTTGCAGAACACCCAGCATAGTAGGCAATGCACCATGCACAAGGCGCGACACGATATCGCGTCCCAACATATCGGTACCCAACAAATGTTCACTGCTTGGGAATTGCTTGACCGCCAGTAGGTCTTGATCAAGCGGGTCGATACTAGAAATAAGCGCTGGGAAAGCTGCACATAGCACCACAAACAGTAACCAAGTCAGCGCCACCAGCGCCAAAGGTTTTTTGAACAGCCTAGATAAAAATGAT
Organism: Comamonadaceae bacterium; assembly: GCA_947372005.1. Lineage (GTDB taxonomy): Bacteria > Pseudomonadota > Gammaproteobacteria > Burkholderiales > Burkholderiaceae_C > JASGCK01. The sequence continues at coordinate 2,851 of CANBRV010000190.1, forward strand.
GCGTTCATGCTCGCACCTTGGGATTAAGCCAGCCGTAACTGAGATCCACCAACAAATTGATCGCCACTGACAAGAGCGCAAAGTAGAGCGTGCAACCTAGCATCAACTGCACATCGGCTTGATCGGCTGCGCCGACGGCCAAGCTGCCCAGACCCGGCAGCACAAAAGCACGCTCGACAAACACGGCACTCGCCATAGCGTTGACCATGAGCAAACCTAGCGTGGTAATCACAGGCAGCGATGCATTGCGCAGACCATGCTGGAGCACCACCTTCCATTCGGGCAAGCCGCTCGCTCGCAAAGCGCGAATGAAGTCGCGCCGCATCACGTCACTCATGGCTTCACGCGTTTGCTTGGCCACCACGCTCGTAAAGTAGGTTGACACGGCAAGAATGGGCAGTATCAAACTCATCGCCCACGGCGCAAAGCCTTGATTGAGCGTGGTGTAACCCGTAGCAGGAAACCATTTCAGCCACACCGCAAAAACCACGATGTAAACCAAGGCCACAAAAAAGGATGGGAACACCAAACCCAAGAGCGAGACAGCATCTAGGAGCTTGCCCAGCCAACCACCACGAGTGGCGGAAAGAACACCCAGACTCACGCCCACCAGCACAATCACAACCAACACACCCACCATGATGGACAGCGTGACGCCGATGCGGCCATTGAGCAAATCAGAAACCGACTCATTAGTGAAATACGACACACCCAAGTCGCCATGCAAGACCTTCCACACCCAATCACCGTATTGCATCAGCAAAGGCTGATCGAGGCCGAGCTTGGTACGCAGCTCTAGATATTGCTCTTGCGTACCGTCCGCGCCAAGCAGGGTGCGAGCCAAATCCGTAGGTGCAAAGCTGTTTAAAAAGAATGTCAAAAACGTGACCGCAAAGAGAAGCGGGATAGACAGCAAAAGACGGTTAAAAATGAGCTTGAGCATGTTCATGTACTTTTTGGTACACAAACTATATCCAGCGAATAAATCGTTGTCATTAAGGTTAACCCTACACCCCTTAGGTTTGCGCTACTGCCTAGAATAAAGAAATGAAATATCTGCCTTTGTTGTTATCTTGGGTGCTATGCGCAGGGCTTGTCGCCAGTGACACTGCTATAGCGCAATCGGTCGAATCTGGTTTTCGCATCCTATTCGAGCAGCGCTCGGGCAACTGCACAGCGTGTCACTCCATCCCTGATAGACAGGGCAAAAAGATCGGCATTCAAAGCACCTTCGCGCCGCCGCTGGATGGCGTGGGTAGCCGCCTACTAAAAACCGAGATAGTCCAATGGATTACAGACGCTCGAGCGCTCAAGTCACAAACTTTGATGCCGCCGTTTGGCGTCGATTTAAATACGAACATGGCCAAAGGCCGCCTACTGACTGACGCACAGATTGCAGACGTAGTGGCTGCGCTAGAGACGCTACGCTAGGATATTGGCATGACCACGCTAGAGCTTGAGCAACTCTTCAAAAGTACACGCTACGTCGCCAATGGCGCAGCAAGTTTTGCGCGGCTAGAGCTAGAGCCGCTATCCGATACGGGCAACGCCATCCCCATTGGCGTTGCTCTACAAGCTCCGCCTGGATTGGCCTTTAGAGGGTTTGACGTTTTTGCACCCGATAACCCTGTGTCACAAGTTTTTCAAGTCAAACTGGGATCTCCCCAGCCCAACTATCGCTTTGAGATTCGGATTCGTTTAGGGGCTAGCCAAGATGTTTGGTTGGTTGCAACGCTTACCGATGGCCGCAAGATGGGCATGCTTGCGCCAACGGTACTCACGTCTTCTGCGTGCTTTGATGCAAGTTAAACAGTCATGGCAACCTCCTCCCTCATCCCCATGCGCCTCACCATCAAAGGTGATATCAAATCCGCGCGTCTGGTTCAAGCAATATTGGCCATCGGTCACCCGATGGAGTCTGG
>CANBRV010000191.1 GCA_947372005.1 Comamonadaceae bacterium
TTCGCCCAGAGCAGTTCTGCCAATTGGCCGCATAAATCCATTCGCTTTGTTGTCCCTTTCGCCCCAGGCGGCTCGTCCGAAATTGTGGCGCGTAGTGTTGCCGTCGAACTTGGCAAGCAACTCGGGCAAGCGGTGTACATCGAAAACAAAGGCGGCGGCGGCGGTGTGCCCGCGATGCAAGACGTCGCCAAGGCAACGCCTGATGGTTACACCCTCATTTTGGGCAATGTCGGTTCACTGGCGGTCAATCCTTTCATCTATCCAAACTCGGGTTTTGATGTCAACAAAGACTTCGCGCCCGTGACCTTGCTCGCCAAAGTCCCTAACGTCTTCGTGATTCACCCCGACTTACCCGCCAAAAACTTGGTCGAGTTCGTCGCCTACGTCAAAAAAAATCCTGGCAAGTTCAACTACGGCAGCGCAGGCAACGCCAGTGCGGGACACTTGGCGATGGAGTATTTGAAGTTGATGACGGGTATGTTCATGACGCACATCCCGTACCGAGGCACAGGCCCGCAGCTCACCGACCTCTTAGCAGGCCGCACGCAGGCTAGCTCGGCGGGATTGCCCGCACTATCGGCACATATCAAAAGCGGCAAGCTACGTGCCATTGCAGTCGGTACGCAGCAGCGCATCCCCGCATTGCCCGATATTCCCACCGTGGCGGAAAGCGGCAAGGCGCTGGGGCTTGGCAAGGCTTTAGATCACTTTGAGACCAGCCAGTGGTACGGCATCATGGTTCCAGCGGGCACGCCTAAAGAGATCATCAAACGCTTGCAAGAAGAGTCACTAAAAGCGCTCAAAGCCAGCAGCGTGACCGAGCGCTTTGCCAGCGACAACGCAGTCAGCGGTGGGATGCCTTCCGAAGAATTTGGCAAGTTCATTGCCAATGAGCAACGGATTTGGAAGGACATCGTGACTCGGGCAAAAATTCGAGCGGATTGATTCAGCCATGATTGATGTTTTAGTGATTGGTGGGGGCAACGCCGCCCTCTGCGCTGCTTTAATGGCACGCGAAGCGGGCGCTAACGTCTTGCTGCTTGAGTCCGCCCCGCGCGAGTGGCGTGGCGGTAACTCGGTTCATACGCGTAACTTGCGCTGCATGCACGATGCGCCGCAAGACGTACTTACCGAGGCTTACCCTGAAGAAGAGTACTGGCAAGACCTACTCAAAATCACAGGCGGACTCACCGACGAACACTTGGCTCGCATTGCACTGCGCGAGTCTTCCAGTTGCCGCCCTTGGATGCAAAAGCACGGTGTGCGCTTTCAAGGCTCGCTGTCGGGCACGCTGCACTTATCGCGCACCAACGCGTTCTTTTTAGGCGGCGGCAAAGCGCTGGTCAATGCCTATTACCGCAGCGCCGAACGCCTCGGTGTGCAAATCAGATATGACTCGCCTGTGACGCGGTTAGAGATTGAGGATGGTGTCTTCAAAGCCGCCTACGTCCAAAAAGAAAATACTGAGGAACGCATCGAAGCCAAGACCTGCGTGATCGCTAGTGGCGGGTTCGAGAGCAACCGCGAGGCGCTACGCGAAGCATGGGGCGTCAACGAATGGGGCGAGCATCCAGCAGACAATTTTTTGATTCGTGGCACGCGTTTTAACCAAGGCGTCCTCTTGCAAGCCATGCTGGATAAGGGTGCGGACCAGGTCAGCGACGCCAAAGCGGCGCACATGGTCGCCATTGATGCACGCGCACCACAATACGACGGCGGTATTGCCACGCGAGTGGACTGCGTGAGTTTAGGCATCGTCGTCAATTCGGCTGCTGTGCGCTTTTATGACGAAGGCGAAGATTTTTGGCCCAAGCGTTATGCGCTGTGGGGACGCTTTGTAGCCGCGCAGCGCGGACAAACGGCGTACTGCTTGATTGATAGCAAACCCATTGGCCGCTTTATGCCGCCTGTGTTTGCTGGAGAACAAGCCCATACGATTTCTGAACTAGCGACAAAACTAAATTTAGATCCTGTGCAATTGGAGTCAACCGTGCGTGAGTACAACGCCGCGTGCTCGGTCACAAAAGGCATCGGCACTTTCGATCACACTGTGCAAGACGATTGCGTGACGGAAAACCTTTCACCAGCCAAGACCCATTGGGCATTGCCACTCGACAAGCCGCCTTACTTTGGTTTCGCCCTCAAGCCGGGTGTCACATTTACGTACCTTGGGGTTAAGGTCGATGATCAAGCGCGAATTCACTTCAAAAGTAAGCCAAGCACTAATTTATTTGCCGCAGGCGAAATCATGGCGGGTAATGTGCTGGGCAAGGGCTACTTGGCAGGCATCGGTATGACCATTGGTACAGCCTTTGGCCGCATTGCTGGGCGCGAAGCAGGAATGCAGGCAAGAAAACAAACGGCAATAGCATGAATGACATCTTAAAAACAATTGAGCTGGCACGAGCAGAAACAGCTTCGGAGCTGGAAGCCTCGCGCATCCTCACCATCTGCAACGCTTGTCGTTATTGCGAAGGTTTTTGCGCCGTGTTTCCCGCTATGACACGGCGATTGTCATTTGATAAAGCCGATGTGCACTACCTCGCCAATTTGTGCCACAACTGCGGCGCTTGTCTGCACGCCTGTCAGTACGCGCCACCGCACGAGTTCGCCGTCAACGTGCCAGCCGCCATGGCGGAACTGCGCACGCAAACCTATGCCGACTACGCGTGGCCAGCCCCGCTGGGTGAGGCTTACAAGAAGAGTGGTCTCACCGTCGCACTCAGTTTGGCGATTGGGTTAGCGCTGTTTTTGATGCTGACCGTTTGGATGAGTGGCGCTCTTTTTAGCGCAGGTTTAGATGCCAACTTCTACGCCATCTTTCCGCACAATTTGCTAGCAGTCATGTTTGGCTCGGTGTTTGGATTTGCTGTGCTTGCGATGGTGATGGGAGCTAAGAAATTCTGGCGAGATGTTGCAGCTAATGATTCGCCAGCAGGTGCTTCTATTGCAGAAGCTGCAACCAATGCACTCACACTCAAATATCTAGACGGCAACAACAACAGCGCAGACGCAGCAGGCTGCACCAATGGCGACGATCAACCCACCCAGTGGCGCAGACGTTTTCATCACGCCACGTTTTACGGCTTCATGCTGTGCTTTGCATCCACCAGCGTGGCAACGCTTTATCACTACGTATTTGGCCTACATGCGCCCTACGCCATGACGAGCTTGCCTGTGATTTTTGGAATGCTTGGCGGCATCGGACTCATCATCGGGACAACAGGTCTCGCTCTGCTGCAAGCCAAGCGCCATAAGGCTCACGGGGCAATACCCTTGCAAGGCTCCAGCGCTACAAGAGCAATGGATATGGGGTTTATCGCACTGCTATTTTTGACTAGCAGCACAGGTCTGGCGCTCCTCGCGTGGCGCGAAGCCGCTGCAATGCCGCTCCTACTAGCCGTTCATCTTGGCGTGGTAATGGCACTGTTTTTAACTCTACCTTACGGCAAGATGGCGCACGGCGTGTACCGAAGTGCAGCGCTGCTCAAGTTTGCGATTGAGCGCAGAGAACCCAACAACCTAGCTGTCTCCGATTAAGAGCGAATAATTAAGGCCTGACGTAAGCCCATCCCTGTGACTGCCGCTGCATGATTTGCACTACGCCTGCAGGCGCATAGCTCGATTGCGAATGCATGTCTGCGCGAGTCAGCTTTTGACTCCGCATCGTGTTCTCGCAAGCCACCACTCTGATGCCTGCCATAGTGGCTTCGTCCACACGTCCGTTCGTCACGGCATCTTTTTTCAGCATGCCAAGTCCTGGGCCATAAGCCACGATTTCAATCTCCACGTTTTTGGCGCCTAGTTCTTCTTGTACATTTTTGGCGTTATTCAATGCCAAATTCCATTTGGCAGGCTCTGCATCGCTGACTTGAATGACGAGCTTAGCAGGCTGGGAAGCCTTATCTAATTTGGTTTGCGCCAGTGCCGATGCGGTTGCAACGACGCCAATAAGCGACGCGCTAAGGAAGCGAATAAGTATTCGTTTGTTCATGATGGATTCCTTTATTTTTACTAAAAATTATTTTGGCCACAACGCCCACATCTGAAGATTTTGCTTCAGTTTGCCTGCAATCTCGCCCGCCACGTCGCCGCTGCCCACATAGTAATCTGCTCGCACGGCACCCGTAATCGCAGCACCCGTATCCTGCGCAATCACCAGGCGTTTGAGGTTTACGCTCGCGCCGCTAGACATCAGCCACACAGGCGTGCCGTAGGGGATGCTTTTAGGATCAACCGCAATCGAACGCCCCGCTGTCAAGGGCAAGCCTTGGGCTCCTTTGGGTCCAACCAATGCTTGACCTTCGCTGGATGCAGACGATTCCTTAAAAAACACCACACGCGGATTACTCCACATCAGTGCGTTCATTTGTTCAGGGTGTGTCAATGCCCACGCCTTGATTGCAGGCCAAGACAAATCACGCACGCCATGCGTATCGCGCAGCCACGCGCCGACACTCTTATACGGTTGATTGTTGCTGCCTGCAAACGCAAGCCGAACGCGCTGATGCGTGCCGTCTGTTTGCAACAAATCTAATTGCCCAGAACCCTGAATATGGAGAGCCAAAACATCAAGCGGGCTTTGTAAATATGCAATGGCACGGCCCTGCAAGCCGCTCTGCGCTTCGCTCCCCGCAGTATCTATTTCTTGCCGCGTAAACCACGTGCGTGCAGAGCCACCGCGCTCTAGATCAGCAGGAACGCGATAAAGTGGATAAGCAAACGTAGCGTCAGCCTCGCGCCGAGCGGGCAAGACGGGCTC